>CAZEAH010000134.1:0-7472 GCA_964510075.1 uncultured Leptospirales bacterium
AGGCGTGGTCCCAGGCCGATTTGATGATGTATTGACCGGGTTCGAAGGAGGCGTCGGCCGGTTCCCCATCCGCGACAAATGGCGGGGTGGGAAGGCCGAAAAGACGCATGAGACGTTTGGAAAGCACCTTACCGGAGGTCAGAAACAGGGTCTCGGTGGACGAACCTGTGTAGGAGAGTCCCATTGAGTCAAGAAGCGCGGGCGCGAGGTGAATGAAGCGGTCCCTGCCGTCCACGGCCTCCACGAGATTGAAGACGAACTCAGGCGCGATCGCCGAAAGCCGCGCCCGCGCGTCGGCAAGGTCGAGGCCGAAGGGCACGAGTACGGGCGTGAAACCGAGCTTTTGGAGGGCATCGGCGACGGCCCCGGCCTGAATGAGCGTGTCCCGCTCGTCCGGCGGGGCGTCCGGCGGTATTTCCGCGTGGAGTATGACGACCTTCTTCACACGGATCTCCGGATTCAGACGTACGGGCGTCCGGTATACGCGCCTTTCATTTCGTCGAGGCGGGCGAGCGCGGAATCCATGATTGACCGTATGAGTTCGTCGTACTCGATGCCGGCGAGGGTGGCGATTATCGGAAGGTCCGAATGTGTGGGATGCAGGCCGGCCAGGGGGTTGACCTCCATGAAACCCGGCCTGCCGTCGGCGTCGGATCGAAGGTCGATCCTGCCTGCGTCGCGGCACCCAAGGCCGCGCCATGCTGCGAGAGCGTAGTCGGCTGCACGAAGCGCCTCGGGATCGTCGGCCAGCCGGTAGGTGACCCGCTCCTCGCAGAGCTCCTTGTTGGCGAGGGAGTAAACCGATTCCTCGGCGTTTTCGTTCAGAATGATTTCGGCCACGCCGATAACGCGGGCCGCGGCCCCCGTGCCGACGATACCCGCCGTGAATTCCCTTCCGGGCAGGTAGGTTTCGACGAGGACGGGCTGCCGGTAGCGCTCCAGGAGGGCGCTGACCATGGTCTGGAGCGATCCCCTGTCGCGGGTGACCGAAGCGGCGCTTACGCCCTTGCCGGTACCCTCGGCGAGGGGCTTGACGAACAGAGGAAAGGGAAGGTCGATGGATTCGATTTCTTCAAACGAATGTACGCAGGCGAAATCGGGCGTGGGGACACCCAGGTCGCGCACAACGCGCTTGCAGAGCGCCTTGTGCATGGTGAGCGCGAGGACCGACGTGTCGGAAAAGGTATAGGGTATGCGGTAAGCGTCGAGCAGGGCCGGCACCTGCGCCTCGCGTGCGATGCCGTACAGTCCCTCGGTAATGTTGAACACGATGTCCCAGCGCTCCCCGGAGAGCAGCCGCGGCAGTATCGCGCCGAGGTGCCCTATGCGTTCGGTCGCGTAGCCCAGCCGCCGGAGGGCCGAATCGATGGCGTCGATCGTCTCGACGCTGTCGAACTCGGCGACCTCCTCTTCGCCGTACCCCATCGCCCTGTAATCGTCACGCAGGTCGTAGGCAAGAGCGACGCGCACTAGCGGTTCTCCGTGCCGTGGATGCCCGCCTCGGCCGTGTCCGGGTAGCGGTACATCAGGTTCTCGTAGTTGCGGAGCAGGATGTCGTCTCCCTCGCGGCCGGCGAGGTATTCGGGCAGCAGCGGGATCTTTCCGCCGCCGCCGGGAGCGTCGATGACATACGTGGGGACCGCGAATCCCGTTGTATGGCCCCTGAGCCCCCTGATCATGTCGATTCCCTTCTCCACGGTGGTGCGGAAGTGAGACGAACCGACGATTGGATCGCACTGGTAGAGATAATAGTGCCGTACCCGGGCGCGAAGCAGGCCGTGATAGAGCGCGCGCAGGGTCTCGACGCTGTCGTTGATGCCCGCGAGCAGCACGGTCTGGCTTCCAAGCGGTATTCCCGCGTCGGAGAGCCGTGCGCAGGCCTCAACCGCCTCCGTGGTGAGCTCATCGGGATGGGTGCAGTGTATGTTCATCCAGAGCGGATGGTAGCGCTTGAGCATTCGTGTGAGGTTCGAGGTGATGCGCTGGGGAAGCACCATGGGCACCTTTGTGCCTATGCGGACGATTTCCACGTGCGGAATGCGGCGAAGCCGGATGAGCAGCCATTCGAGCTCGTCGTCCGGCAGGGTCAGAGGGTCTCCGCCGGAAAGCAGCACGTCGCGAATCTGCGGAACGGCCTCAATATAGGCCAGGGCCTTCTCCCACTGCCTTCTGGTGCACGATTCGCCGGCGGAGCGGCCGACCATGCGCGAGCGCGTGCAATAACGGCAGTAGGTGGAGCAGAAGTCGGTAACCAGAAAGAGCGCCCTGTCCGGGTAGCGGTGCACGAGGCCGTGCACGGGGCTGTCCGATTCCTCTCCCAGCGGGTCTTCGGACTCGCCGTGGGACTTGAAAAGCTCGGCCGTGACCGGAACCACCGACCTTCGGAGGGGCTGTGCCGGGTTGTCGTACTCGAGCAGGCTCGCGTAGTAAGGGGTGATGGACAGCGGCATGGCCCCGTTGCGCGCGTTGAGGGCGTGATATTCGTCCTCCGACAGCCGGACGATGCCCGAAAGCGACGCGGCATCGGTGATGCGGTTGCGAAGCTGCCACTTCCAGTCGTTCCACTCCGCGGCAGTGGCGCTGGGGAAGTGCTTTTTACGGAAGCTTCGGGTTCTGGGACTGGAAATGAACCTGGTGTAATGAATCACCAGCCTGGCGGGTTCCGGAATAAGGTCTCCGGTTTCTTCCTGCGGAACAAGAGCCGATAGGGAGGGAGGCTCCTCCGCGTCACACTGCTCTTCCTCCTTGGTTTCGGGATGGCCGATAAACGCGCTCGGAGGTTCTCCTGCTTCTCCGGAGATCTCTGTCTCTAAAAGTGAGGGCGTATCCTGCATTCAGGTGCTCCTTGTTCACATGGTTTTTTGCGACATAACGCAAAAATCCGCCTTTTTTTTAATCGAGTCGAAAGGGCATTACTATAAAAATTCTCAGATGTCAACATGTATTCGCACTATCGACCCGATTTGAAAAATTTTTTTCCAATTTTTCTCCGCCAATGATATCTCACTTATTCTGTTCGACAATTTTTTCCTCGGATGAAGCGAATTTTGTCGATGACGTCGTTTATCGTGTCTAACGCCGTCAAGATCGATATGTACCGCGTTTTGAGAAAGGGCGGGCGCTCTGAATATACCGCATTCGGTCCCCGGGTCGCAGGGCGAGGCGACGCGACGGTCCTTCTCCGACAACGGGATCGCCGTGATTACGGCTTACCGGCCTTTTCAGCGCGTTAAGGACGCAAATCGACCTCAGCGTTCCGGACAACTCCCTTCCGGCGACGCGGTTTCCGCCGGATAACGCCGAGGAAATGCCGTCTTCGGTGACCGTGCGCCACCGGACGGTATTTTTGTTGCAAAAGTTCGGTGTACGGCGTAGAAAGAATCGCGCCAGACGCGCGCGAGGACCGTCCGTAGCCCTCCATCCCACACCAGGAGACGCACGATGAGAACCCTTAAATCGCTGTGTGCCGTCATCATACTGCTGTTCGCCCTTCCGCTGTACGCCGGCGAAAAGATCCTCACCATCATTCATACCAACGATCTGCATTCTCACCTGATGGGCTTTCCTCCCGAGCTCGACTTTACCCCGGATAAAACGGGCGACGACGCCACTCTGGGGGGCTGGGCGCGCGTGGCGACGGTGATCAAGCGCGAAAAGGCCGCCCGCGCGAACCCGTCGCTGGTGCTCGACGCCGGTGATTTCACCATGGGATCGCTTTTCCACATGCTGGCGCGCGAGGAGTCCATCGAGCTCTCGCTGCTCAAGCGCATGGGCTACGACATGGTGACCCTGGGGAACCACGAGTTCGACCTCATGCCCGACGGGCTGGCCAGGATCCTTACGGCCGGGCACCGTAACGGCATGCCGGAGGTCGTATTCTCGGCCGCCAAATTCAGCGCCGAGAACGCAAAGGACGATACGCTCGAGGCCGTTTTTAAAAAAGGGCTGGTAAAACCCTACAGCATCAAGGTGATAAACGGCGTTAAAATCGGCTTTTTCGGCATTATGGGCGAGGTCGCAATCGGCGACGCGCCGTTCGCCTCGCCGGTCAAGTTCACGCCTCCGGTGGAGGCCGCGCGGGAGATGGTGAAGCTTCTCCGCGAGAAAGAAAAGGTCGACATGGTCATCTGTCTCTCGCACAGCGGCCTTTTCGAGGGCTCGAAGTCCGAGGACGAGGTGCTTGCCCGTGAGGTCAGGGGGATCGACATCATCATAAGCGGCCATACCCACACCCTGCTCGAAAAGCCGCTGGTTGTGGGCGGCACCATCATCGTGCAGGCCTGGGAATACGGCAAGCGTGTCGGCGTGCTCGATGTGGCATGGGACAACGGCAGGGCCGCGGTGAAGAGCTACAAAATGATAACGATCGACGATTCCATACCCGCCGACGGCGACATACAGAGGCGCATCGACGCCTATATCGGGGATATCGACCGCAGGGTGCTCCGCGAGCACGGCCTTTCCTACTGGAAAATCATCGCGCATACCAAGTTCGACATGCCCATCGTCGAGGACGAGGCGCCCGTAGGAAACCTCATCGCCGACTCCATTCGCTGGTACGCGAATAAATACGATTACGATCCCGCGGACCCTGTGACGAAGGTGGCGGCCTCCATCGAGGCGAACGGGGTGATAAGGGACAGCCTGATGAAGGGGAAAACCGGAAGGCTCTCGGTGGCCGACGTATTCCGCACCATACCGCTCGGTATCGGCATGGACGGAACGATGGCCTATCCGCTCGTTTCGTGCTACCTGTACGGCTCCGAGATCAAGAAGGCCATGGAGATTCTCACCAGCATCTATCCGCTCAAGGGGAGCTCGTATTTTCTGCAGATCTCGGGCGTACGATTCACCTATAATCCGCGCCGGGCGGTATTCGACAGGGTTACCAATATCTGGATGGTTTCCGAGGAGGATGGATACGTACCGCTTGACTATTCGTCGTCCAACAAAACGCTCTATCGCATCGCCGCAAACATCTACGACACGACCTTTCTGAAAGTTATCGGCGGGTTTACCTTCAATATTCTTAATATCGTTCCCAAGGACCGCCAGGGAAACCCCATCAGCGACCTGGTGGCGCACAGGATCGACGCGGACAAGCGCAAGCCCGGCATCCAGGAGCTCAAGGAATGGGTCGGCGTGATGGAATTTATTAAAAGCTTCCCGGATATCGACGGCGACGGGCTTCCCGACGTGCCCGAGAAATACAGCGGCAAACTCGGCAGGATAGTGAGCGAGCCCAGCCTCAATCCGATAAAGCTTCTCTCGCGCGGGACGATGGTGACCTGGGTGATGTTCGGCGTTTTCGTGCTTCTGGCGGCCCTGGTCGCCTTTGCGGTGAGATTTTTCGTTAAAAAATTAAGAAAATAGGAAAAACTTTTTATATCTGCCTCTGGCCGTTCGTATTAATTGCAGGGTGCGTAGGATTGCCGCGGAAGACGCTGCGGGCACAGCGGGCGGACGATGGCCGGGAACATCTCCGGCTTCGCTCCCGCCCCGACCCCGGCTTTTCCGCGGCCGTTTTTTTGCCCCCTGACAATCCAGAATCGCCGGATGGGGAACCATGCTTTCAAGCGCTGTTTCGGTGGCGGTCCAGGGGATAGACGCGGTCATCGTGGAGGTGGAGGTCGATATCGTCAGGGGACTCCCCGGTTTCACCATCGTCGGGCTTCCCGATTCAACGATCAAGGAGGCGCGCGAGCGCATCCGCTCCGCCGTGGAGAACTTCGGATTCGATTTTCCACCCCGGAATTTCGTGGTAAACCTCGCCCCCGCGGGCTTCCGCAAGCAGGGCGCCAATTTTGACCTTCCCATCGCCATGGCCATACTCGCCACAACGGGGCAGATCGCGTGCGATCACTCGGCCTTCCCGATGGTCGGCGAGCTTTCCCTGGACGGTAGAATAAAGCCTGTGCGCGGCGCGATAGCGATGGCGATCGGACTGTACCGGTAAGGCTATCGGCGCGTCATCGTGCCCTTCGACAACCGCTGTGAGGCCGCCGCGATCGAGGGGATAGAGGTGTTTCCGGCGCGGAATATCCGCGAGGCGATCGATATATGCGGGGGTAAAGGCTCTCCGTATACCGGCGCCGGAGACCGTACGCCGTCGCGGCGCCATCATCACGATTTCTGCGACGTTCGCGGCCAGGAGAGCGCCAAGCGGGCTCTGGAGATCGCCGCGGCGGGGCACCACAACCTGCTTCTCTACGGGCCTCCCGGTTCGGGGAAGACCATGCTGGCCAAGCGCCTTCCCTCGCTCCTGCCCGAAATGACGCGCGAGCAGGCCATCGTTACGACGATGATCCACTCGGTGGGAGGGGCGCTCCCTCCCGGCGCCGGCCTCATCCTCGCGCCGCCGTTCCGCTCGCCGCACCATACGGCCTCGGACGTGGCGCTGGTGGGCGGCGGACGGCAGCCATCGGTCGGCGAGGTCTCCCTGGCGCACAACGGGGTCCTGTTCCTCGACGAGTTCGCCGAGTTCCCCTCCCACGTGCTTCAATCGCTCCGCCAGCCGCTGGAAGACTGCGAAATAACGGTTTCGCGCGCCTCGGGGAGCGCGACTTTCCCGGCCGATTTCATGCTGGTGGCGGCGAGCAACCCATGCCAGTGCGGGTACCTGTTCGACCCGGAGATCGCCTGCAAATGCTCGCCGACGAAGGTGGAGGGCTATTTCCGCAAGATAGCGGGGCCCATACTTGACCGTATCGACATCGAGGTGCAGGTGCCCCGCGTTCCCTGCAGGGACCTGCTCGACAACGCCGGGGGAGAGGACTCGGAGGCCATACGCGGGCGCGTGTGCCGGGCGCGGGAAATCCAGCGCCGGCGTTTTGCCGGGGGCCGCACCGTCTACAACTCGCGCATGAACAACGAGGAGATAAAAAAGCATTGCGCCATCGATCCCGAGACCGAGCGGATTTTCGAAGGAGCGGTAAAGAGCATGAACCTCTCCGCGCGCTCATTTTTCCGGGTGCTCAAAGTCGCGCGTACCATCGCCGACCTTGCGGGCAGCGCCTCGATAGGCAAGGGCCATCTCCTCGAGGCGCTCTCGTACAAGAACCTCCAGCGTCACTACGACGTCTGATCATTCCTTCGGCGAGATGTACATGGTGATGATCGCGCGCACCACCTCGACGCCCGCCGTGTCGGTAACGCGCACGGTTACCGGGAGGTCCTTCTTTATGCCGGGCTCCGGCGTGTCGATGGAGCAGCGCGCGACCAGGTCCGTGCGGGCGAGCTTGAGGTATTCGATATTCATGCTCCGCGGTATCCAGCGCATTGCCCGAGGGAGCGAGACGTCGAGGGTCATGCCGCCGACAAGCTCGCAGAGGTTGCCCATAGCGAGCGCGTGCACCGTGCCAAGATGGTTCTGGACGCGCCTGCGCCTGCGCATGCGGATCTCGCCGTAGCCGGGCCTCAGTTCGACGAAACGCAGTCTGATGGTGCCGAAATACGGGGCCTTCAGGCATACC
>CAZEAH010000135.1:0-7457 GCA_964510075.1 uncultured Leptospirales bacterium
AGAGCGCTGAGCACGGACGCGGAGCTCCGGTACAACGAGATCCCCCGCTTCGCGCCCGAGTGCTTTGCCTACGTACAGAACGTTTCATCCTCGAGCTACAAGTCGTTCCGCAAGGGGCTCGACCACCTGCTCGCCGAGGACATCGTGCAGTCGTTCTATCTGAAAAACCACCAGGGGAACCTTCCGCTCCTCGGCGCGGTGGGGCCGCTCCAGTTCGAGGTACTGCAGTACCGGCTGAAGGACGAGTACGGGGTCGACTCGAACCTGGAGATGAAGCCGTGGAGCGTAACGCGATGGCTGGGGGACGCGGAGGGAACGGACGGCCGTTCGCTCTCGCTCCCGCGCGGCTGCGCCGAGGGGGCCGATGACCGGGGTAGGCCGGTCATCCTCTTTCCGGACATCTGGTCCTTGCAGTATTTCACGGGCAACAACCCGCGAATCAGGCTCTATGACTCGCCGGAGCATTCCAGCGAACCGAACTGAGCTCGATAGCGGAAACGGGGCCGGGCCCTACAGCGTTACGGGGCGGCACTGCCTTGTCGCGCTGTCCCAGAAGGGCGATATTTCCAGCAGCCGATCGATGATCTCCGGCAGAACCGAAACGGTGTAATCGATCTCCTCTTCGGTGGTGAAGCGGCTCAGCGAAAAGCGGATGGAGCCGTGCGCCGCGGTAAAGGGCACGCCCATGGCCCGCAGTACGTGCGAGGGCTCCAGCGAGCCCGACGAGCACGCCGATCCCGACGACGCCGCGATCCCCTTTTCGTTGAGGTACAGCAGTATCGCCTCGCCCTCGATGTACTCGAAACCGACGTTGGTGGTGTTCGGCACGCGCGCGTCTTTAGCGCCGTTGAGCTGCACGTTCGAGAAACGGGAGAGGATGGCGCTCTCCAGCCTGTCCCTGAGCGCGCGCACGCGCTCCTCGTCCGGCAGGTGCCGCAGGGCGAGTTCGGCGGCCTTCCCCATGGCGACGATGCCGGGCACGTTCTCGGTGCCGGGACGCCTTCCCCGCTCCTGGTGGCCGCCGTACATGAGCGGCCGGATGCGCGTGCCGCGCCGAATGTACAGCGCCCCCATCCCCTTTGGCGCGTGGAACTTGTGCCCGGAGATGGAATAAAGGTCGCACTGGATCTTCTTTACATCGACCGGAATCTTGCCGGCCGCCTGCACCCCGTCGATATGGAAGGGGACGCCCCGCTCGCGGCAGAGCGCTCCGATCTCCTCCACCGGGAAAATCACGCCGGTCTCGTTGTTCGCGTGCATTATCGAAACGATGGCCGTATCATCGTCAATCGACTTTCTTAAAAATTCCATGTCCAGGTTTCCGTCGCGGTCCACCGGAACGTAGCTCGCGCGGTACCCCTCGCGCTCCAGTTTGCGGTACAGGTTCAGCACCGCCGGGTGTTCCACCTTGGAGGTGATGATGTGGCGGCGGTCCCGGAAGTAGGCGAGCGTCCCCAGTATCGCGAAGTTGTCCGATTCCGTGCCGCACCCGGTGAATACGATCTCGTAATCGTTCTCCGCGCCCAGGAGCTCCGCCACGCGCGTACGGGCGAGCTCCACGTCCTTCGCCACGTCGCCGCCGAAGTCGTGCATGCTTGAGGGATTGCCGTAGCGCTCCTTGAGGAAGGGCAGCATGGCGTCCAGCACCTCCGGGTCCACCATGGTGGTCGCGTTGTTGTCGAGATACACCGTCCTGTTCATCGCCATTGCCTCCTATCGCACCTCGATCACTTCGATGTCGTCCTCGACGAACTCGCGGAGCTTCTCCTGCACCAGGTTCTTCAGCGTGACGTCCGACACCAGGCAGTTGGCGCAGGCCCCCCGGAGCGCCACCATCACCTTCTTGCCGTCGATGTCGACAAGCTCGATATTCCCGCCGTCCTTCTGCAATATCGGCCTCACCACGTCGCTGATCGTCTCCTCAACGAGCTGCATGCGTCGGATGTTCGACAGGGGACGCTTCTCGGCCTTCACCGACGCGCCGGCTGCGACCGGCTGGTTTTTAAGTTCCTCGGTAAGTATGTCCTCGATTTTATGAATGCACGACCCGCAGGCGCCGCCCGCCTTGGTATAGTTGGTGACGTCCTCCACGGTCTTCAGGTTGTTTTCGCGAATTACCTTTCGAATAAGGGGATCGGTCACGCCGAAACACTGGCAGATGACCTCGCCCTCGGTGTCCTCGTGAGCGGCCACCTCCTCGCCCCTCCAGTTGGCCAGCGCCTTTTCCAGAGCCTCGCGGCCCATAACCGAGCAGTGCATCTTCTGCTCCGGGAGCCCGCCCAGGTAGTCGGCGATGTCCCGATTGGTGATCTTTTCGGCCTCCTCAACACTCTTGCCGATGATCATCTCGGTAAGCGCCGACGACGAGGCGATGGCGCTCCCGCAGCCGAAGGTCTGGAACTTCGCGTCCTTTATGATGTTGTCCTCTATTTTGAGGTAGAGGGTGAGGGCGTCGCCGCAGACGATGCTTCCCACCTCGCCCACCGCGTCGGCGTTGTCTATAGTGCCCACGTTTTTGGGATGCGTGTAGAGGTCCTTTACTTTATCGGTGTACTCCCACATGCTTGTTCTCCTTTCAGGAAAAGCCGTAATGCTCTCGCTCGCGACCGGACAGGCGATTTCTCCGGACATACCGACGCATATCCCTGCACGCGCGCGATATGTTCAATATATACCATCGGACATCGGACGACAATACTATTTCAAGGGGACGGTCAGTCGGCCCGGATTACCAGCCCCGAAACCGGCGAGAGCCCGGCGGTGGAAACCGACGACGGCGGCTCTTTCCCCGTGTGCCCTCTTTTGACATAAATATGCACGTAGTACAGCCCCGCGCGCGTCGTCGGGAAGCTGAACGCGAACTTACCGCTCGCCTCGTCGTATTCGATCTGCCAGTACGGCAGGTTGGCCGCCCTGGTGTTGGTAAAGTCCGGATACCCGCCCATCCCTCTGAGCTGTGAAGGCGTCATGGGCTCGGGAAAGGGTTCATAATATACCGTGGCGAAAAACACTCCGTATCCCGGCACGGCGACCCGTCCCGACACCGGCACCTTCTCTCCGACCTTCACCGCCGCGGGCACCGCGTCGAACTCCAGGTAGCGGTCCACGTACAGTTCGTAGTAACGGAAGCGGTTTTCTATCATGGAAAATCCCAGCCCCACATGGGTGTGGGAGGGAAGCAGGATGTTCCTTCTGTGGCCGTCGTTGGGTGGACTTTCGTTATACATCGACATGTGTATTTTTTTTATGAACGACAGCACCTGCGCGTAGTCCTTCGTCATGGGACCGCCGCCCTGTATCATCGAGGCGTTTTCCATCACGTGGTCCACGCCGCCGGCAAAGGCGTAGCGGTGATAGGGCTTCTCGCCGCGCAGGTTCCAGTGCCCGTAGTAATCGCCCCTGGAGGCCTCGGAAGCGGTCTTGCTCGCCACGCGCGAGGCCAGAATATCGAGTTTGAGCACCGACACGCCGTGCCGGGCCCTGTTCTCGTTGATGAGGTCGAGCACCTCGAGCTTCAGCTTGAGGGTGGTTTCGTTGTCCCTGTACTCGGCGAGGCGCTTTTCCCTCTCGTTCTCGGCGATCGCCTGCCGGAGATCGGCGTCGGTATACGACAGGGCGCTGGGCGGCCCCCCCGCGAAAAGCGCGACGAGTGCGAAAAGACACGGGATTCCGCGTCGTAAACGGGCGTTCATGTCCGGTTCCTCCTTTCTGGGTGGAGGGTATGGTATACGCGCGAGTCGGCGGGAGTCAAGATAAATAGGGACGGACCAGGCGGGCCTAATAAAAGCACGACAGCGCGAAGAAGAGCTGCGCCGGGGCGTACAGGGACCAGGTGAGCACGGTGCTGTGCGGGATTTTCTTTATAAAGGTGTTGATCGCCAGAACGACGTCCGAGACAACGAAGAGCACGGCCCCGGCCGGGAGGAGCACCGGGCGGGTGCTTCCCGCATCGCCCACGTGCGACAGCGCGAAGAAAAGCATGGCCCCCAGCACGACCATATACACTAGCACCGAAACGTGATGGGCGCCCGACGCGCGATAAATTTTCCGGTAGAAGAAGAATATCCCCGCGCACAGCGCGAGCATGGCGGCGATGTGCCACGGACGGAAGCCGTAGCCTATTGTGAACGCCCCCAGGTAGAAGCAATGGGCCGTCAGGAAGAACACCAGTCCGTGCTTGAACAGGCTGATCTCCTCGATCATGAGGAGCGTATCGGCGACAAGCGAGAGCACGAGCCCGATGAGAACGAAGGTGGAGTAGCGCGTCATGCCCGTCGAGTGGACGGCAAGAAGCGCAATGAGGATGACGCAGAAAGTGACAAGCGGCGTGAGCAGGTATTTCGCCGGAAGAAGGCGCCTGAACGAAAAGAACTCGCGCAACAGGAGCACTACGGCGAAGGCGCCGAGCAACTGCACGAAATAATCAATAGAGAAAATGGCCGGCATATAGGCGTCAGGCCTTGCCCTTTTTGCCCGTATCGGAGCTTCCCTTCGGGGAGTCCCCTTCCTTCGCGCCACCGGAGAGGAAATCGGAAAGGTTCTTCAGCGCCTCGGGCTTCAGGTTCGAGCTCATGGCGGCGATGTTCTCCTGCTGGATCTCGTCGTATATCTCCTTGCGATGCACGCTGATGCGTTTGGGCGCGCGGATGCCCAGCTTCACCTGGTCGCCCTTAATGTCGATGACGACGACCTCGATATCGTCGCCTATGATAATGCTCTCGTTGAGCTTTCTCGCCAGTACCAGCATGATTACCCCTTCCGCGCCGCCGACTTCTTCATTTCGTCGAGTATGCCGTGGCGCACGCTGTGGCCGTCGGAGAGGCTGATGGCCTGCCTGCCCTTCCTGGTCTTCGGATTGATGATGATGGGGCCCTGCAGATTCGCCGTCATCGCCGCGGGGTCGGCCGGTATGGTGACTATGGCGAAGACGAGCACGCCGTCGGGACTTTCGGCTCCCACGTCCTCCAGATCGGACTGGGACACCACGAGCCTGTAGTCCGCCATAAAATCCCCCGGACGGATGATAACAAAGGCAAGGTCGGGGTGCCCCAGAGCCTGCATCCATTTGAAGGGGGAATTGTCTTTTGAATCCAGGATCGCGAATTTCTTTATATAATCGAAACCGAGTATGCCGTCATCGAAGTCGATGATCTGCTTTTCGTCCACCTCTGTTTCGCCGAATGGCTTTGTCGTGATTTTAACCAGCACTTCACCGCTCCTTGAAGGATCAATATACGCCGACGCCCCGAATACCGCAACAAAATAATGATATACCGATTGGCAAATGCTTTGTCATTGCGAGCCCCGGCCGTATCGGGGCATGGCAATCTCATACAGCACCTGGTTTTTTGCCTATAACTTGCTGACTTTTGAGATCGCCACGTCGGCCTGCGGCCTCCTCGCGATGACATTTTTGTTAGTAGAGCAACAACTCTATTATTCCTAAACCAGTGAATATATTACCCGTATCGGCCCCCTGAATTCCCCGAAGGGGAACTTTCCAGCATATAGCAGAAGAACGATTCGCGGTTTGAAATAGCAATTTGTTTCCATGAAATTATTGCATCTTCAATCATGCCTTGGCCCCCTTCCGGGGGTTGGGGGGCTCAACCATCCCGCGTTCCGGGAAGCGGGGCAATCCACGGAGCAACGGCCGCCGCGCGCTACCGCAGAAAATCCATAAGCGTGGGCCGTATCGACTTGGCCCCCACCGCCAGCGCGTACTGGTGCACCGACTCCAGCCACTTGAAATTCATGACGGTCTCGGGGATATCGATCCCCTCGGTCTTCGAGAGCATGGCCAGCACGTTCGACTTGTCGTACTCCGAACGCTTGGCGAGCTCGTCCACCCGGTTCTGCTTGGCGCCGACCGAGGCGGTGTGGCGCAGAATGTTATCGAGCGCCATGTCGAGCAGCCCCAGGTCGCGCCCGCCCACCAGTTCCTGGTCGCCGCGCACGAGGTCGTCGCGAAGCTGTATCACCATCTCGAAAATCGACATGCCGTTCACGGTGACCGTGGGGTCCAGGTTGTTCGGCGGATGCGGGTAGTCGGTGTTGACCAGGCCCAGGTCTTTCAGCACGCGGCCGCTTCCCACGTCTTCCAGCCATATCTGGTGCGGCGTGGTGCTTTCCAGAATCAGGTTGTTGCGGCCGCCCTTTATGGCGCGCACCGAGAGGCCCGCGTTGTTGATCTTGTCGATGATGACGTCCAGGTTGTCGCCGGCGCTGATCGAAAGCTCGCGCCCGTCAATCTTGATGAACTGGTTGGTTTCGGAGGCGTAATTGGTGGCGTCCCTGTTGGAGGTGAGTATCTGGTTGGAGGCCCAGAAGACCTCGTTACCGGGCACGTTCACGTCAAGGTACTCGCCCTTGGCCACCTCGCGCAGCATGCGGCCGATGTTGCCGCGGTACTCGACCCCGGTCATGGCGTCGCCCTGGTTCCCCGCGGTGAGCGTCTGGTAGATCGCCTGGAAGGGCGTGGGAACGTCCTCGGTACCCGTCTGGAAGCCTCCGAAGATGGGCCGCCCCGTGGCGCTCCGGGTGTTGGCGATCGCCACGAGCTCCTCGAGCATCTCGTTGATCTCGGTGGCGACGGCCTCCTTGCGCTCGAAGTTGGAATAGATGCCGTTGGCCCCCTGCACGGTGAGCACCCGCAGGCGCTGAAAGATGCGCATGGCCGACTGGAGCGCGGTGTCCACCTCGTCCAGGCGCGACTTCGCCTCGCCGAGGTTCGAGATGTACTGGTCCACCTCGGTGAGCCTGCTCTGGTAGATCATCTGGCTCGTCGTGGCGATCGGATTGTCGCGCGGAAAGCGGACGTTCTTTCCGGTGCCCAGCATGTCCTGGGTTTTGTCCATCTCCGCCTGGTGGCGGTTCAGGTTATGGATCATGGTGTTGTTGATCATCTGGTTGGTTACGCGCTGCATGGTTTATACCCCCAGCCGCAGTATGGTTTCCAGCATCTTGTCCATGGTGTTGATCACCCGGGCCGAGGCGTTGTACCCGTGCTGGAAGGCGATCATGTTCGCCATCTCCTCGTCCAGGTTGATGCCCGACACCGATTCGCGCAGGTTGGCGAGGTTCTTGAGGAGCGTCTCCTGGTTCTTTATGCGGTCCGCGGCCTCCTCGCCCTGCGCGCCGATGCGCGAGATGAGCGAAATATAGAAATCGTTGAAGGTCGCGTTCTTGTCCACCATCGCGTTCTTGTGCCTGAGCGCGGCGAGCCTCAGCGCGTTGGTGCCGTCGCCGATGCCGTCGGTCATGTTGAAGTCGCCCGTGCCGCCCAGGTCCCTGCCCTTCGCGGCGGCGATCTTGTCGACATCGGACATCACCGCGTCGGACACGGCCATGTGGGCCGCCGGGTTGTACCGCGGCGTTACCGTGATGTGTTCCCGGTCCGGGAGCAGTTTGACGATGTCGTTGACGCGCCGGTAATCGAACGCACCGGTCGCGCCCGA
>CAZEAH010000136.1:0-7319 GCA_964510075.1 uncultured Leptospirales bacterium
ATATTCAGCATGACCGTCAACCATCGGGTTTTGGCGGCCGTACATCACAGCGTATCACCCGCACGGACACGACCCCGAGGACGACCGCCGGGTCGTACGGATTGAGCGATGAAATCGAAAAACGACAGCACAATGATCGTCATATACGACACCACGTTGAGGGACGGGGCTCAGACCTTCGGCATCTCCTTTTCCCTGCATGATAAAATCCGCATAGCACGAGAGATCGATCGCCTGAAAATCGATTATATAGAGGGTGGATGGCCGGGATCAAACCCGAAGGACGACGTCTTTTTTTCGGAGATACGGAAATCGGACATCGGTCATGCCAAGATCGCCGCGTTCGGCTCCACACGACGCCCCCGCACGAAGGTGAAAGACGACCCCTTCCTCCGGGCGCTTGCGGACTCGGGCGCCGACACCATCACTATCGTGGCCAAGAGCTGGGACTTCCACGTTACGGAGGCGCTCGGCATCACGCTGCGGGAAAACCTCGAGCTCATCACCGACACCGTCGCGTATTTCAAGGACCGGGGATTCGAGGTGTTTCTCGACGCCGAACATTTTTACGACGGCTACAGGGCAAATCCCGATTTCGCGTTGTCGGCGGTTATAAAGGCCGAGGAGGCCGGCGCCGACATGCTCGTGCTCTGCGACACAAACGGCGGCACCCTTCCCCACGAGATAGATACGGTCACGCGCGCGGTCGTGAAGGAGGTGAAAAAACCCGTCGGCGTGCACTTTCACAACGATGCGGGGCTGGCAGTCGCGAATTCAATCGCCGCGGTGATGGCGGGCGCGCGCTCGGTGCAGGGCACCATGAACGGCTACGGAGAGCGGTGCGGCAACTGCGACCTGACGAGCTTTATCCCGAACCTGGTATTGAAAATGAAAATGCCCTGCGCCGCCGCTTCCGCGCTCGAGCACATCACCGAGGTGAGCCGCTACGTCAGCGAGATCGCCAACCTCGCGCACAACGAGCGCGCCCCGTACGTTGGCGACAACGCCTTCGCCCACAAGGGCGGAATTCACGTCTCGGCGTTGAAGAAAGATACGTCAACATATGAGCACCTCGACCCGGCGCTCGTCGGCAACCGCAGGAAGGTGCTTGTGTCGGAACTCGCGGGCAAGAGCAATATCGAGTTCAAGGCCAGGGAGCTCGGAATAGATCTGAAGGAAGGGGTGACCCTTCCGGCACGGATATTGAAGCAGATAAAAACCCTGGAAGACCAGGGCTTCCAGTTTGAGGCCGCCGAGGGCTCGTTCGAGCTCATTATACGAAAGGCCACGGGCGAATACATACCGTTTTTCAATCTCAAAGGCTTTCGTGTTATCACCGAGAAAAACGAAAAAAACGCGCTGAGCTGCGAGGCCACCATAAAGGTG
The DNA here is from genome assembly GCA_964510075.1 of uncultured Leptospirales bacterium. GTDB lineage: Bacteria > Spirochaetota > UBA4802 > UBA4802 > UBA5368 > MVZN01. The sequence continues at coordinate 1,387 of CAZEAH010000136.1, forward strand.
GAGGTCGGCGGCACCGTCGAGCACACCGCCGCCAACGGCGACGGCCCTGTCGAGGCCCTGGACAACGCCCTTCGCAAGGCGCTTGAGAAGTTCTACCCCGAGATTGCCGAGATTCAGCTTACCGACTATAAGGTGCGCGTCCTCGACGAGAAGGCAGGCACAGGAGCTCCCGTGCGCGTCCTGATTGACCAGAAGCGCCGCGCGGCGCACTGGGGCACGGTCGGTGTATCGGAAAACATCATCGAGGCGTCGTGGCAGGCCCTGGTTGACGGCATCGAATATATGCTGTATAAGAAAAAATCCGACACCCCGCGGAAGTCCTCCGATGGATGACCGTCCCGTAGGCATATTCGACTCCGGCGTGGGAGGCCTCACCGTCTGCAAGGCCATCCGGGACCTCCTGCCGTCGGAAAACATTCTCTATTTCGGCGATACACTGCGCTTCCCTTACGGCACACGCTCCATCGACACCGTCATCCGCTACTCGCGCGAAATAACCGATTATCTCGTCGGACGCGGAGTGAAGATGGTCGTGGTGGCCTGCAATACCTCATCGGCCGCCGCGCTTGAAATTCTCCGGGCCGAATACCCTCTTCCCGTGGTCGGCGTCATCGAGGCGGGCGCGCGCGCCGCCTGTGCGCGCGCCTCGAGCGGGACCGTCGGGGTCATAGCGACCCGTGCCACCGTGAACAGCGGGTCCTATGTCCGCGAAATACAAAGAATCGCGCCTGAGATGAAGGTCGTCCAGCAGCACGCCACCCTGTTCGTCTCCCTCACGGAGGAGGGCTGGATCGATGACGAGATCACCCGCCTCACCGCTAGGCGCTATCTGCAGGAGATGTACAACGGCGGGGTCCGCACCCTCATACTGGGATGCACACACTTCCCCCTGCTGAAGAAGGCGATCGCCGACGTGTATCCCGACATGGACCTCATCGATACGGGTATCGAAATTGCGCGCGAGGTGCGCTCCATACTGTACGAAAAAAGCCTTGAAAATCGGGAGGGCCGCGGTGATATTGAGCTGTACGCCTCGGACATTACCGACACCATACGGCGGCTGAAGTCCGTGTTTTTCGGCGACAACGGTTCCGAGATACAAAAACTTGTTATTCCCGGCTGAGGGCGATGAAACCGACCACACGCGCGTTACTCTACGTATTTATTCTTTTTGCCTCGACAAGCTCTTCATATTCCTGGGAGCCCTTCGACAGGGTCATCGCGGTAGTCAACGACAGGCCAATTGTCGAGAGCGAAGTGTCGGGCAGATTGAGTCGTATTCAGCAACGCAGGAACGTCCCTCAAAATCGACTTGCCTACGAGAGGAGCCGGCTTCTTGACAGATTCATCGAGGATTCCATAGTCCTTCAGGAGGCCGAGCAGCAGTCGATCGTGGTGAGCGACGAGAAGGTGACCAACCACATCAAAAAGCTCATGGCGCGCATGAACATCGCCTCCATGGAGGATTTCAAGAAGCGCGTCGAAAAAGTGGAAAACGTGCCCTTTGACGAATACCGGGAGGACGTCCGCAAGTCGCTCATCACCGAACAGGTCATGTCGCTCGCCATCGGCGTTACGCCGCCCTCGCGGAAAGAGGCCATGGACTGGTACAACGCCAACAAGGCCAAGCTCGGCTTCGAGGTAAACGTAAAGCATATTCTCATCAGACCAAAGAACCCCTCGCTCGCCGAGGAAAAGCGCGTCATCGCCGAGATAAACGCCCTTCGCCAGCGCGTTGTGCGCGGCGAGTCCTTCGAACAGCTGGCGGCCGCGCACTCCGAGGATCCCGGTTCCGCGCGGAAGGGCGGGGCCATCGGATGGATGTCGCTCGCCGAGCTCGACCCTTATTTCGCCAATCAGGTTTTTCAGATGAGGGACGGGCAGCTCTCCGGGGCCATCAAGTCGGGGTTCGGTTACCACCTGGTAAAGTTCCTTGGCAAACGCCCTGTCACCTTCGACTCGGTGGAGGACCGCATCGTCGGCATGCTCTTCCAGCAGAAACTCGCCGAGCAGTTCGCCAAATGGGTCGTGCAGCGCCGCAGGGAATCCGAAGTCAAAATCTATATGGAAGATTACGTAAAGGCGTAGGGGGACGCAGTGAAGGTCGATGCCCTGCTGTACATCGAGGACGGTCTGTCCGACTCCGACCTGACCCTCGCCGGTGCCTTTGTGCCCGAGTCGCTTAAATCCGCCCTCGGCTCAATGGGCGCGTTCGGTTCCGTCCGCGTCTCCGCTTCTCCGTCGTATGATGGAAGGCTCCTCGGGACCCCGGGCTTCATCGTTCGAAGCGACCGCGACGACATCTCCTTCTGGAAGAGGCTCTTCTCCGAAACCGGGGCCGACCATGTCGTGCTCGTGTACGCCGATTCGCCCTTTCTCGATCCCGAAATAGTAAAAGACATGCTCGATGTGCACCTCCGCTACCAGGCCGAGTTCACCTATTCCGAAAACCTGCCGCGCGGCTATTCCTGCGAGATTATATCCCGCGAGCTCGTCGCCTCGGTTCCGGAATCGGACACCACGATGCTCCCGCTATCGGAAGTGGTACGCTCCAATATAAACCAGTTCGACGTCGAGCTTTATTACCGCGACCCGGACATCAGGGAGAAGCGCCTCTCCTTCCGCTCCGGGGACGGAAGAGAACGCCGCATCATGGAAAATATCCTCGCGATTACCGGCGGCAGGCCCGCCTACGCGAGGATAGCGGAGATCATCGCCTCCAACCCGGAGGTGCTCCATGTGGCACCGTCGTACGCCGAGGTCGAGCTCACCGGGCGCTGCGAGCTTGATTGCGTTTTCTGTTTTCGGAAAAAACTCGCATCCGAGCACACCGATATGCCGCCGGCGGTGTTCGAGCGGCTTATCGACGGGCTCTCGTCGTTCGGACTGCCTTACTCCCTCTGTTTCGGCGGCTCGGGTGAACCGCTCATGCACGCCTCCTTCTACGAGTTCACCTCGCGCGCGCTTCGCGACGGCCTGCTTAAAAACCTTGTGGTCGAGACGAACGGCCTCCTGGCCGGCGACAATCTCGCGGCGTTCGTTCGATCGACGGGCGATCCGCGCCTTCGCTTTATCGTAAACATCAACGGCATCGACGGACCGACGTACGCCTCCCTCCACGGCCAGGACCGTTTCGAGCACGTTCAGCGTAACGTCATGAATCTCCGCGAGGCCGTTTCGGACAGGGAAGGCCTTTACGTGCAGATCCTCAAGATCAACGAGACCGAACCGTTTCTGGACCGCTACTACGACGTCTGGGAAAAAAGCGGCGTACCCATCATACTTCAGAAACAGAACACCTACCTCGGCCTTATCGAGGACCGCCGCTACAGCGATCTCTCCCCGCTCGAGCGCATCCCCTGCTGGCACCTGCAGCGCGATTGTTATGTCCTTTCCGACGGCCGCGTGGCCTTCTGCAGACAGGACGTCGACGGCGCCGCGGCAAGGGGTTCGCTCGGCGACGCGACGCTCCGGGAGATCTGGGCGTCCTCTCTTCAATCCTTCGTGCGCGACTACCGGGGCGAGCGTGCGCTTCGTCCCGACTGCCGCTCCTGCGACGAATGGTACACCTTTAACCTTTAGAACAGCATACGGGTCAACACGCAATGGTTGTAAACGGAGTCGTTAACGGCAAAAAGCTCAAGCCGCGCGTAACCGCGGTGATTCAGGCGCGCATGCAGTCAAAGCGCCTCCCAGGGAAAGCACTGCTCGGGCTGGGGGGCAAACCGCTTCTGGCGCACGTCATAGACCGCTCACAGCGCATAGAGGGCGTGGACGCGGTCGTCCTGGCGACAAGTATCGGAGAAGAAAACGCGCCGCTTATCGATCTGGCCCGTTCGATGAACGTCGGGGTGTTCGTCGGCTCGATCGACAACGTTCTCGAACGCTACTACCTTTCCGCGGTCGAATTCGGTGGAGACTATATCGTCCGCGTTACGGGCGACAATCCCTTTACCGATCCCGAGTACGCGTCGATGGCCGTCGAGATCGCACTGGAATCGTCCGCGGACCTGTGCTCCCTCACCCGACTGCCGCTCGGAACGGCGGTCGAAATCATCAAACGGGAGGCGCTCGAGGAGGCCTACCGCCAGCACGGCAAGCCCTATCACCGTGAGCACGTTACCCCCTATATAAAGGAGCATCCGGAGCTCTTCCGCATCGAGCGTCCCGCGGCGAATATCAGAAATCCCTATCCGGACCTGCGCCTCACGGTCGACACCGCGGAGGATTACAGGCTTGCCTCCGCGCTCTACGACGCGCTCTATCGCGGCGAGATATTCCCGCTGGCGGACGTCATCCAGTACGTCAAAAAACACCCTGAAATCCTCAAGATGAACGCCGGGGTCAGCCAGCGCCCGATGGACCACGTGGAGAGCCCGAATGCCTGAGGCGCCGATCGCCATCATCAGCGGATGGGACGGAGGCCTCGGCCGCGGCCACATCCAGCGGATGGCATCGCTCCTCGACCACCTGGTGCACCGGACCGACATACCCGCGATCCTTCTCGCCGAACGCCCGCCCGATTTCTTCCCCGAGGACCTGCGCCGGTACGTGCTCCCGGAGCCCGGGGGCCGCGTCGCCCTTTTCGTGCGGGACATGCGCGATTCGACCGCCGAAGAGATACGCCTGCTGAGAAAGACCGCCCCCGTCCTCTGCGTGGACGACCTCGGCCCCGGACGCGATCTCGCCGATCGTGCCGTCGATCTCCTCCCTAACCCCGTCCGGCCCGACAGACCCTCCGACGGCGGTCTCTTTCTCCACGGCTACGGATTCCGCACCTCGCTCGCGGCGCTCGGCGACGCGGTGATACCAAAAACGATCGACTGCGCGGTGTACGCCGGCGCCTCGTCCTCCGATGAGGATGTCCGTCTACTTCTCTCGCTCGTTCCGGACGGTTCCGCCTGCGCCGTTTTCCGCGGCCGGGACTCTTTTCTGCGACGGAGGAGTTCCGTACAGCCGATCGGACAGGATGAATACGCCCGCCTGCTTCTCTCCTCCCGGATGCTCATCTCTCACTTCGGCATCAGCCTGTACGAGGCGCGCGCCGCCCTGTGTCGCCCCGTGGCGCTCAACCCCACGGAATATCACTCGAACCTGTGCGATATCGCCCCGGAAGAACTCGGGATCGTGAACCTCGGGACGCGCGACTCCCTCGATGCCGCGGCCGCCGCCGCGACCATCCGCAAAATCCTCGCCGAACCTCCTGTCGGAGAAGTATCGGCACCGGCGGTACACGCCGCCGTACGAGAAAATCTTGACAGGTTCTGCGCCCTGCTCAGAACTATGCTCTGAGGGCCGGGCGGGATCCGTCACATCGCCCCCGGCCGACAACCCCGCACAGGAGCCGAACGATGGGCAACAACCTTGTGTATAAAATACTGAAAGAACATCTCGTCGAGGGCGCGCTTGTGCCGGGCGGCGAGATCGGGATACGCATCGACCAGACCCTCACACAGGACGCAACAGGCACCATGGCCTATCTTCAGTTCGAGGCCATGGGCATACCGCGCGTAAGGACGGAGATCTCCGTCTCCTATGTGGACCATAATACGCTGCAGACCGGTTTCGAGAATTCCGACGACCACCGCTACCTCCAGACCATGAACGCCAACTACGGGATCCACTACTCGCGCGCCGGCAACGGGATCTGCCACCAGGTGCACCTGGAGCGTTTCGGAAGACCGGGAGCCACCCTTCTCGGTTCCGACTCGCACACGCCCACCGGCGGCGGCATCGGCATGATCGCCATCGGGGCAGGGGGTCTCGACGTCGCCGTCGCGATGGGAGGCGGCCCGTTCTTTCTCGCCTGTCCCCGCGTGATGAACGTCCGGCTCTGCGGAAAACTGCGGCGGTGGGTTAGCGCCAAGGACATCATCCTCCATGTGCTTTCAATCATTACTACAATGGGAAATGTCGGAACCATGATCGAGTAC
>CAZEAH010000137.1:0-7282 GCA_964510075.1 uncultured Leptospirales bacterium
CCCGACTGCTTTTGCAATCCATCGAATTGCTCGCCGCCGGCAATGCCCGTCCGGTGCCACAGGACGAGAACGCGGCCACCTATTGCGGCAAAATAGACCACGAGCTCGCCCGAATAAAGTGGAACGCGAACGCCCTCTCCATCCACAACCTGGTGCGCGGCCTTAACCCGCGCCCGGGCGCCTGGACCGAATTCCGCGGGACCCACCTCAAAATTTGGAAGACGGCACCGGCCCCAGCGGACATCCTCACCGAAGCGCAGCCCGGGATTCTTGCCGTGCACCAAAAAAAACGCCTGCTCGCCGCAACCGGCGGCGGCTGGATCGAGATACTGTCGCTGCAGCCCGAAACCAGAAAGCTTATGGACGGACTTTCTTTTATTAACGGATACAGGCTCCGCGAAGGGGATCGCTTTGAATAGCCGAAGGCTCAACAGAGAGGAATACGATGTCGCGGCGCGATGACCGGGGAAAGGGCTCAAGGCGCCGCGCGGCAGACGGGCGCGGCAGACGTGCCGGGACCGAGGCGATGACGTCACACGAAAAGCATCGGGCGCGCGAGCTGCGGGCCACCTCGTGGTGGAGAAAAAAGATCGCGGCGGGCGTCTGCCACTACTGCGGGCGGAGCGTATCCCCGTCGGAGCTCACCATGGACCACCTGATCCCCCTTTCGCGCGGCGGAACATCCGAACGGTACAACATCGTCGCCGCGTGCAAGGACTGCAACAACAGGAAGAAGAACCTCCTGCCTGCCGAATGGGATGAATACCTTGAATCGATAAAAATGCGTACATCCTAAATTTATTTATTGAAAATGCCGTTATTTAATATATCATACCAGCTCATTGCAGCGGAATCGATACGGATAATTCGACGGCATATACCACCGCGCAGCGGGCGCGAGGCGGCGGTCCCGCGGAGAACCGCCGGACGTGAGCGATAACAGAGAACACAGACCATGACCCCCGGTAACGACAGCTCGAAGGGAGACCTGTACAGGAAGGGCCAGCTTCTGATCCGTCAGGGCGAGGAGCCCCGCTACATGTATTATATGCACAGCGGCGCGCTCGAAATCCTCTCGGCGCCGCCGGAATACGAAGAACTCCATACCGACATACTTCTTTCCAAGAGCAAAAGGGTCGGCACCATAAAAGAGAAAAACCTTATCGCGGGGCTCAGCATTCTCTTCGCCGAACCGTATAAAAAATCGATCAGAGCGATAGAGGACTCCTACGTCTCGAAATACCCGATAAAAGAGGGCGGCTTTCAGCAGATTGCGGCCGACAACACGCCTCTTGCTGCGGACATCCTCTCAAACCTTTTCCGGCGGCTCGAGCTCTCCATTCCCGACGCCTCGCGCTACGCCAACCTCTACCAGAACATCGCGCGCATCAACGACAACCTCTGCCTGATGTACAAGGCGCTCGCCCAGGGAACGCTTCCGGAGAAGCTGCAGCAGAGGGCGGACGCGCTCCACGACACCTACGTGCTGAACGGCGGAAGCTTCCCGGGAATCTTCGACGCAAAGTTCGTGATCGCCGACAACAGCGGCGTGCTCCGTAAAAAGTACTCGTTCCCCGGGCTTCCGATGGAGACCATCCTCGACCTCAAACAGTGTAATTTTATAAACAAGTTCCTCAGGCTCGACATCAACGTGCTTATAGGCGTGGTGAAGCGCGACCCGACCATCGCCACCTATATGTTCGAGACCATCTCGGACAATCTTCTTAAAGTCCTCGACCGCATCGAGGCCATCCATACGCTCATCGACGAGGAGCTTTCCGTGCTCTTCGGCGCGGAGGGAAGCTGGACGAACGTGCTCATCGACTCCGGAGCGTACGCCGCATGGCAGCGGACCGGAAGGCTCTCCGCGGATTTTCTGAAGAACTTCCTCTCGGTCGCGGTTAAAGTGCACTCCTTCTTCGAGGAGCTTTCCGGAAAGAAGCTCTCCGAGGCCTTCCCGGGCTTCAAGATACTCCACGAACTCTACGTATCCCAGAAGGACCGCGGAACCGCCGAGGAGCGGCCCGCCCCGCGCAAGGCGAGCTCTCTCGGAAAGGAATACGTAAACTCCATCCAGCAAATATTCGAGTTTTCGCTCATCGACAAGGAGTTCCAGAACAATTTCCTCAAGGTGCTCAACGACTTCAAGAAGATGCAGAACCCTTTTAACACCGAACCTGAGGGCAGAAAGATACGGCGCTTCATTACAAAGCTGTACCTGGACCTTTACAAACAGGTGCTCCTCCGCAGTCAGAGCGAGTCGATCCTTCCCGCGCCCGTCCGTCTTATGCTCAACTTCGGCTTTCTCGACGAGACCATGCTCGAGCAGGAACAGATAGAGGAGCTGCACGAGATATCGATGCGCTCGGGAGATTCGTCGAATCTTACCATCTATTACGAACACGAATTCCTGCGCAGGATTTTCGAGGGCAAAGAAAATCCGAGCATAACGGAGATGGGGCTCACCTACGAGGCGCACCTCCGCGAGGAGGAAAAGCACAAGAAAAAAAGCAAGATCGGAAAAGGCGACGCGGAAGAGGAAGGCATCAACAAGATGATGTACGAAATCGACCACCGCCTGCTCAACACAATAACCGTATGCTCCGGCTCGACGGCAACGGCCTTCCCCATACTGACCTCCATGGTGATGCGGGGCAACCCGGCCAATTTTTTCATCTCGAAGAAAAAGCTCGAATCGACGGTTCTGGCGCTCAGAGAGATCGATTTCTCCGCCTATTACCGGGAGACGGTGGAAAGGATCGGGGAGGCCCGCGAGATCATCCAGGACGAGGTCATCCCGAACTTTATCCTTCTGCCGTCATTCGGCACCAAGACCATGTTGTGGCAGGAGCTCGACGGCACCAACAGGAAAACCAGGGGAAGAATAGTGGTTCCCATTCTCTTTATGGGAGATATCATGAAGAGCCTGGCGCACACGGTCGCCTGCTTCCGCTGGGAGCTCAACCGCTCGCTGAAGGGGGCCATGTGGGCCGACCCGGTGGAAGGCGGCCTTACCGGCGTCTATTTCGATTATGTCAACTTCTTCAAGAAAAATCCCAAGCTTTCAACCGAAGCCAAGGAGAAGATCGCCGAGCGCTTCAAAAGCATCCGGACCAACCGCGACCGCTTCGCCGAGGACTACGTCATGTGGGTGCTCTTCGAGAAGGACGGCATCATGAAGCTGAACACGGTCGTCCGGGAGATGTTCTACCGCTATATACCGTTCAAGAAGGACGTACGCGCCAAGCTTGAGAACATGCCGGCGTTCAGCGAGATCGCCGCCAAGTTCAAAAACATCCACACCAGAGACGTTACCGGCTACCAGCGCAGGTTTAAGAAGTACACGGACGAAACCGGATCCCTCCCCGAGGCGATCCAGCGTTTTATGAATTTCCTCGACATGTAGTATATCCGGCGCTTTTCCGAGCCGCCGATCAATACAGCAGGTATTTTTTGCGTATCCGGTTGAATTCCCTCTGCCCTTTCGCTATCTGCGCGGCGAACTCCGTAAAAGGCCTTCCCTCGTCGATATTTTTGCGGAACAGGTCGGTCCCCGCCAGAAAATCGACATGGTACCTGTCGCCGTTTCGGTCCCACCGGAAATGAGGATAGGCGGTCTTGAGGAGCGATATGATTCTATACGAGACTTCCATCGGGCTGAACGCCCCGCCCATGTAAAAAATCTGGACGCCGCCGCAGCGCATACCCGTATATTTCGAGAACGTCGGGGCGAAATACACCGGACGGAACCTGAAGGTGGGCAGGTCCAGTTCCGAAAGAAGCCTCGCCAGCTCGCGCGGCTCGATCCACGGCGCGCCGATATATTCGAACGGCTTGGTCGTGCCGCGCCCCACCGAGAGATTGACGCCCTCCAGCATCACCACGGCCGAATAGACGACGGCCGATTCATAGGTCGGGAGGTTGGGAGACGGCGGCACCCAGGGCAGCATCGTCTCGTTATACAGCAGATCGCGGCGGTAATTCCCGAGGGGTATAACCCGGAGGTTCACGTCGCGGGCCCGCTCGGCCCGGTAAAAGAGCGCGGCCTCGCCCATGGTGAGGTTGTAAATGAAAGTGGACGGAAAGGCGCTGATGTGACGCGACTGGAAACCGTCGTGGAGGTATGCCCCGTCGATTCCGAGAAAGCCCAGGGGATTTGGCCTGTCGAGTACAATGAGCTCGATGGATGTTCCGTTCAGCGCGTCCATAACCTGTTTCAGCGACGAGACATAGGTGTAACAGCGCATCCCCATGTCCTGAATATCAAAAATTACGGCGTCCGCCGGTCCCAGCAGGTGCCGCAGCTGCTCCACCGAAAGGTGATGCAGATTATAGACTACAACATTGAGCCGCTCGTCCACCCGATACAGCTGTCTGTCGTAATCGTTTTCGTGGCCGTACAGGCCGTGCTCGGGAGCGCAGGCCAGCACGATCTCCATGCCCTTCGCGCGGAACAGGTCGATGTTCTTCCTGAGGTTGAAGTCGACGCCCGAGTGGTTGGTGACCAGGACGATCTTCCTGCCGCGGTATTTTTCGGCCTGGCCGTTCACAAAATTCTCAAGCCCCGTAGACACGCGTTTCTGCCTCTTCGGGGGAAGATTGTATCTGCCGGGAGAAGCGCAATCGGCAAGCAGAATCGGCAAAAGGGCGAGGACGAAAAGACAGGCGGTTTTTCTCACCGGGCACCACCTCACGCGATGATCAGTAGTGTACATCCGTTGTGCGTTTCGGAAGTATCAATAACTATATCGATACCCGTCAAGAATTTCGGTAGTCCGTTTTCGCCCCGACAAGTCCCTGCATATGATATGTGCTTGACAGCCGGCCGGCGCGGAATATGCTCAACGTATGAGAGGTTTGCTCCGGCGGCCATGAATACAGTGAAACACGGGCACCGCCCGGCGGGAACAACAATGCTTTTGAACATACTGGCGGGACTTTTCATCCTTTCATCGGCGCAGTGCGAAACGACCAGCGAAAGGGAAAAGAGCATCCTCGATTTTTCCAAGAGCGAGGCAGGCCGGTATCAGGACCTTCTGATCGACCCGGGCCAGTACACCACCAACGGGGCCGTCTACCACGAGAAGTACCGCAACCATCTTATCGGCATCGCCCGCTCCCTCTCGGCCGATTACAAGTTCACGATACTTAAAAACAGCATAGGGTTTTACTTCGATAAAAAGCTCAACCAGCGCGACCGGCTGTACCTCGGAATCGACATGGAGATCCCGCTCGACGAGGCGACCCACGCCGGGTCCTCATACCAGCACATCGCCGTGACCGCGCTCGAAACCTACCTTAAGGATGTACTCTCCGTCATCAATTCGTGCGCGACTATCTTCGGAGAGAGCGAAATCATCGGGATGGTGGTGGGTTTTCACTGGAAGATGCGCGATCAGCGCCACTCGATCACCATATGGATCGACGAGCGGGACGTGGTGCGCTACGAAAACAGACAGCTCACCATGAAGGAGCTCATCAGCCGGAGCTACATCACCAACACCGAGGGCAAGCTCATTCGCCTTTTATTATAGATTCAAGCTCCTTCACCAGCGCCCGGAGTTCCATCATCGTACCCACGCTTATTCGCACGTATTCCGACTGCACCGGACCGGCAAAATAACGCACAAGTATCTTCCGGGCGTACAGTTCCTCGTATATTTTTTTCGCCGGTACGTCCGGGTGCCTGACCAGCAGGAAATTGGCCCTGGAAGGCACGACGATGAACCCGAACTCCTCCAGACGCTGTTCGAGGAACTCCTTGTTATCGCGCACCATCCCGACGTTGTATTTAAACCCCTTCTGATCAGCAAGCGCGGCGAGCGCCCCGGCCTCGGCGAGGCGATCGACGTTGTACGAGTCCTTGAGTTTTATAAATCCGCGGATGATGTCGGCGTGCGCCGCCGCGATCCCTATACGGAGGCCCGCGAGGGAATAAGACTTCGAGAACGAACGCGTAACGATGATGTTGTCGTACTCGCGCACCAGTCCGATCGCCGTTTCACCGTAGAAGTCCACGTACGCCTCGTCCACCACCAGAAGCCCCTTGAACCGCGCGGCGAAATCGCCGAGCGCGTCAAGATCGACACCCTTGCCCGTGGGATTATTCGGATTGCATACTATGACCAGGGCGTATTTTTTCTTTAAATAATCGGCGAAGTTAATGTCGAGATCTTTGGTGAGCGGGATCCTCTCGTATCGCACGCCGTTCGCCTCGGCCAGGGTATAATAAAGCGAATAGGACGGATAGGGAAAGGCCGCAAGCGCGTCCGTCTCGACAAAGCCCCTCAGGAGGAGAGTGAAGATTTCGTCGGACCCGTTGGCCACGAACACGTTATCGGCAGTGAGCCTGTTCAGCTTCGCGAAGGCCTCGCGCACGGACATTGCCGTGGGGTTAGGATACCGCCGGAGGGAAGAGTCCGTCGCCTTCTTGATGGCGTCGAGCACCGCCGGGGAGGGCGAAAACGGGCTCTCGTTTGTATTGAGCTTGATGAATTCGTCGAGGTTCTCCGGCTGTTCGCCGGGGATGTATTCCGCCATATCCTTCAGCCGCTTGTTCCAGTACTTCACGCGTCACTCCTTTTGCCGGTATCCGTGCGCATACGTCCGCCCGGCGTTCGGATCATACCCGGTGGGCCGTGCCGATAATATCACGCACGCTCGATACGCCCCGCTCACTCATATACGCCTCGAGCCCCTCAACGCATTCGATCGCCGTCCGCGGATTCACCAGGCTCATCGTTCCGATCGACACCGCGCACGCCCCGGCCATGAGGAACTCGAGCATGTCATCGAGCGAGCCGATTCCGCCTATGCCGATAACGGGGATGTCGACTTTCGCGAAAATCTCGTAGACTATCCGAACGGCGACGGGCCGTATTGCCGGGCCGCTGAGTCCCGCCACGCGGTTCAGAAAATGGGGCCTGCCGGTCGCCACATCGATCTTCATACCCAGAAATGTATTCACCGCGGAGACCGCGTCGGCGCCGCAGTCCTTTGCCGCGGCGGCGAATTCCGTTACGTCGGTGACGTTCGGCGAGAGCTTGACGATAAGGGGCACCCGCGTCACCTTCCGGACGGCGCTCACCAGCGCCGAGAAGGTCGAGAGATTACGCCCGAAGGCGATCCCCCCCTCCTTCACGTTGGGGCACGAGACGTTGAGCTCGAGCGCCGCGACACCCCCTGCATCTCCGAGAACGCGGCAGAGCTCGACGTTCTCATCAACCGAATGCCCGGCTATATTCGGAATGACCGTGGCGCCCTTAGACAGCAAAAAGGGCAG
>CAZEAH010000138.1:0-7281 GCA_964510075.1 uncultured Leptospirales bacterium
TCTCTACACTGCGGATCCGGCCCGCTTCATCGAGATCGCGGCTCTCATCCACGCGGAGTTTCGCGCCGACCGCCTGCTGTTCAAGAAATACTGCACAACGCTCAAGCGCGCCGGCTTGATCTCGGACGCCCTGTCCTTCTGGCGCGCCGATCCTTCAATCTATTCGCTCGAGGAGCTCGCCAAGCACGCCGAGCACCGCGAGCGCGATCTCGCGTCCGCCCTGGCGCACGCGTGCGCGGGGCGCGACCTCGCGAAGCGGGGACTCTTTTCGGAAAACGGCGCGGCCCTGCCTCCCGACAGGGCCTCGTTCCACGCTCTTCGCTTCGACCGGCGCATCAGGCGGCTCGAGGCGCGGATCGCCCGCGCCGACTGCGTTATGCAAAATCGGGCTGCCCCGTGGCGCCCTTGACAATCGACCAGAGGTAGCCGTCGGGCTCCACCTTCTTGCGCTTCTGGACCGCAAGGTGAAGCGGAATGAAGGTGAAGTAATTGTTCCAGCGCCCCACCATCATGCCGGTCTTTCCCGCCATCGCCCCGTGCACCGCGTTCTGGGCGAGCATTATACAATAGACCGCGTCGTCGGGGGATGCCGGAACGCTTCGGATGGCGTAGCTCGGATCGATATACTTGAGGTTCGCGTGGAAATCAATTTTTTTGAAATGCGCGTTGATCTCGTCGCGCAGGAGCATGCCTATGTCCCCGTGCTTCACGTTGCCGGAGGCGTCGCGCGCCCTCTCGCCCTCAAAGTACTCCTGCCCCGCGCCTTCGGCGACCAGAATGACTGCGTGCCGCTTGACCTCGAGTCTTCGCTGCAGATGGTCCAGAAGCCCTCCCTCGCCGCGCAGGCGGAAGGGGACCTCGGGGAGAAGTACATAGTTCACCACGTTGGAGGCGAGCGCCGTATAGGCCGCTATGAATCCCGAATCGCGTCCCATCACGCGCACCAGGCCGATGCCGTTGCGCGCGCCGCGCGCCTCCTCGTGCGCGGAAACCAGCACCTTGGTGGCCTCGGCCACCGCCGTTTCGAAGCCGAACGTCCGGTCGACATAGCTTATATCGTTGTCGATGGTTTTGGGAATGCCTACAACGGCGATTTTCAGGTTACGGCGCGCGATCTCGTCACAGAGGTCCCTGGCCCCCCTGAGCGTCCCGTCGCCGCCGATGGTAAACAGCATCGATATGCCGTTTTTCTCGAGCGTATCCACCATGGCGGGCACGCTCTGGTTGCCGCGCGAGGAACCAAGCATGGTGCCCCCCTTCGCGTGAATCTCGTCGACAGTGTCCGGGTGCAGTTGAAAAAAGCCGTGCCCGTACGAGGGAATCAGCCCCTCGTAGCCGTAACGCACCCCGAGAATGGTCTTCACGCCGTACTGGTAGTACAGTTCCATCACCAGCGCCCTTATAACGTTATTGAGCCCGGGGCAGAGGCCTCCGCACGTTACGATCGCGGCCTTCGCCACGGCCGGTTCGAAGAATAGTTTTCTGCGCGGGCCCGCGTTCTCGAACGACGGGGCCCCTCCGCGTTCCCTGAACGATTTCTCCACCCTGCCGTATTCGACATCCACTATGACCCTCTCGCCCTCGTCGATAAACCGGCGGACGGGAAGCGGCGAATCGACCCGGCACTCGCCGAGATTAGGCACCATGGTGTCCCTGTCGTCCAGCATTCTGTGATACCCCCTGGTGTTGTATGCCGGAGCCGGCGGATGCTATGCGAAATAAACATCATCCGCGCATCCCGGTCACATATCTGTGCCCCGGAAAGAACGAACTTTCAAGCACATTTCCCGCTTCACACAAATGAATTGATATTTTGCGCCGCGCTTTTCATTATACCCGCTGGAAGCCAGCGGAGCCCGTGCGATGAACGTGAATGAAAACACCGTCGGAATCACCTCGACCGTACCGGTTGAGATACTCTACGCGGCGGGCAAAATTCCGCTCGACGTCAACAATGCGTTCATCACCTCCGGGGACCCCGCAGCGCTTGTACGGCTCGCCAAGAAGGAAGGCTTCCCCGACACCACCTGCAGCTGGATCTGCGGGCTCTACGGCGCCATACTCGAAAATGGAATCGGCACAGTGGTCGGGGTGACGGGCGGAGACTGCTCGGAGACCATCGCGCTCATGGAGGTCCTCTCCCTGCGCGGCGTGGACGTCGTCCCTTTCTCATACCCCCACGGCCGCGACGCCGCCGCGCTTCGCGACGAAATCGACCGCTTCGCCGGGCGTTTCGGGGCGAACCTGGACGCCGCCGAGGCGCAGAAGAATCGTCTCGACCGTGTCCGCGCGAGAATACACCACCTGGACCGGCTTCTCTGGGAACAGGACAGGGCCTACGGAGGCGAGGTCCAGCTCGTACAGCTGGGCTCGAGCGATTTCGAGGGCGATCCCGACACGTACCTGGCGAGCGTCGAAACGAAGATACGCGAAGTCGAGGCGCGCGCGCCGATATCCACGGAACTGCGCCTGGGCTTCGTAGGGGTCCCCCCCATCATCGGCGACCTGTACGAGACGATCGAGCGCGGCGGCGTGCGTATCGTATTCAGCGAGGTCCAGCGCCAGTTTTCGCTTCCGGGAGGGGGCGACATTGTCGAGGCGTATACGCGCTACACCTATCCGTACGGCATATTCGCCCGCGCCGGCGACATCGCGCTTGAAATCCAGCGCCGGAGAATCGACGGCATCATACATTACGTGCAGGCCTTCTGCTTCAGGGGGATCGAGGATATCGCCCTCAGGCGCGAGCTCGACGTCCCCGTACTCACCCTTCAGGGAGACCTGCCCAGCCGCGTCACCGAAACCATGAGGCTTCGCATCGAGGCCTTCGTCGACATGCTCCACAGGCGGAAGGAGCGGCGCTGATGCAACCCTACACCGACCTGGCCGCATCCTACGATCACATACTGAGCCATGTCGACTACGACCAGTGGTACCGCTATCTGAGAAGCATCATGTTCCAGTACATCGAGTATCCGGAATGGATACTCGAGCTTGGGTGCGGAACGGGCAAGTTCGGAGCGATGTTCTCCCGCGACGATTTTTCAGTGTACGGCATGGACCGGTCAATCGAGATGCTGAAGGTCGCGAAAAAGCGCGCCTACGGTAATTTCCATATTTTCTGCGCGGACATGACCGATTTCCGCCTGTCCCGGCCCTTCGATTTCATTTTTTCCGTCCACGATACGATGAACTACTTCCTGACATACGCCGCGCTCCAGAGGGTGCTTCGCGCGGCGCGGCGCGCCATGCACGAGGGCAGTATATTCATGTTCGACATTACCACGGAGTACAACATACGGCGCTATTTCGACGGCCGGGTGACGCGCTACCGCACGCGCGGCACCTCCGTGCGATGGAGCAATTCCTACGACGAGGAGCGCAGGATCGTTCGGTCCCTGCTTGAATTCCGCCGCAAGGACGGCACCCTCTCATCGGAAGAGCACGTACAGCGCATCTATACCGTTACCGAGATAAAAGGCCTTCTCGAGCGGGAACGGCTCAAGGTGGTGGACATATTCGGCGACTACACCTTTTCGGCCCCGTGCGACGACACGGTGATGATCAATTTCATCACCCGGAGGGCATGAAGATGCAGTATCTCTTATATCTCGTGGGGTTTATCATCGCGCTTGCCGTGTTCCTCTACGCGCTCAACGCGTACGAGTCAGGCAAAGAGAAGCTCCGGGCCCCCAAACGCCGGCCCCGGCGTTAAAACCGGCGAGCGCGCGGGAACCGTCGAGCCCCGGGATATTTTCCTCAAGAAACCCCGCAGTCATCCGGGGGAACGGCTGTGCCCCCTCTGCGGCTCGGCCCTGACGAAATATGAAGCCCTCTACGCCGCGCCGGTAAAAAACGGCGACGGCACGAAAATCCTTATTCTGGGATGCAGGTACTGCTACAAGGACGATGACGCGAACGAAAATCCGCCGGCTGCGCGCTGACAGCCGGCGTTAGCCGCCGGGCCCGGCCTCAGGGGGTTCGTTGCCCTCCAGGAATCCTGGAAGATAGATAGGGAAACCGTACCGCCCCTGAAGCAGGGTAAAAACGCACAGATCGTGGAACGATACGCGCAAAAGCTCTTCCCCCCCTTCGGGGGTATCGTTAATCAACAGGGTGATCTGCTGCTGGTGCGGCAGGCCCATCGGGAAGACCATCCTGCCGCTCTTTTTCATCGAACGAACAAGTGAAAGCGGGCGCTTTCTGCAGGCCGCGCACACAATCACCGCGTCGAAAAGCCCGAGCGAGGGCTCGTGAACGGTTCCGTCCCCCGTAAAGAAGCGAATGTTATCGAACTTTCGCTTCTTGCACCGGGCCTTCGCCGCGGCCGAGAGCTCGCCGTACAGGTCGACCGTCACCACCTCGCCGACCATGCGCGAGAGGACGGCCGTCGAATACCCCGAGCCCGTCCCCACCTCCAGCACGCGCCACTTTTTCTGGGGTGCGAGAACGGTGAACATCCGCGCAAGCGATATGAGCGGATCGCTCCGTTCGCCGCACCCTATCGGAACCGTTTCGTCGGTGTAGAACGACTTTCTGAACGCGGGATCGAAGAAGTCCTCCTGCCGCACCGCGGTGAATGCGTCGATGACGGCCTTGCCCGCCCTTGCCTTTTTAAGCAATGCGAGAAACGCGTCCCTTTTCGTGCTCATTACTCCCAGCCGGTGATCTCCATAAAATATAACGGGTGGTGCACAGATTCGTTGGTTCCGACAAAATTTCAAGCATTTCCGCGCGCCGCCCGGAAAGAAAACCGGCCGCGGGGTCCCGGCTATTCAAAAAACTGGAAAAGATAGGTAAGGAAATAATCCGAAATAAGGATCGCCATCGAAGACTTAACCACCGCCTGAATGGTCGCCTTGCCGACTCCCTCCGCGCCGCCTCTGGTATTGAATCCCTGATAGCACGAAATGACCGCAATCTGAATTCCGAAGAAGACCGACTTCAGCACGCCCGTCATAAAATCAACGAGACGCAGATTCTGTAAAATATTCTCTATATATTTGTCGATGGTGATGTTCAGGCTGAAATAGGCCACGAAGGCGCCGCCGAGCACCCCCACGACGTCCGTTATTACGGTGAGCGCCGGCGTCATCACGAGGCAGGCGAGAAAGCGCGGCACGGATAGATACTGTACGGGGTTTGCCGAAAGCGTCACCAGGGCGTCGATCTGTTCGGTGACCTTCATGGTGCCGATCTCGGCCGCTATGGCCGAGCCCACCCTTCCTGCCAGCAGAAGCGCGGTGAGAACCGGACAGAGCTCCCTAAACATCGAAATCGCAACCGCGCTTCCGATGAAAATCGAGGAACCGGTCATGATCTTGTCCATGGCGTTTCCTATCTGGAGCGCCATCACCATCCCGGTGAAAAACAGCGTGACCGCGGTTACCGGCAGGGAACGGTAGCCGATCTCGAGCATCTGCGCCGTCAGGTTTTTCCTGTCGAACGGCGGGCGGAATGCCCATCGCACCGTGTCGGCGAAAAAGACGGCGTAACGCCCCACGCCCTCCAGGAGCGATACGGCAAGCTGTCCGGCGTTTACTCTCGTCATGCCTCCGCCACGGTCTCGTCGAATCCGTGAACCTTGTCCAGGTTCCCGAACTTGGTGAATTTTTCCCAGAACCGCAGCTCGACATCGCCTATCGGGCCGTTGCGCTGTTTGGCCACGATGACCTCCGCAATACCCTTCTTCTCCGTTTCCTTCTTTACCCGCTCCTCGCGATAGATGAACATGACCACGTCGGCGTCCTGCTCGATCGCGCCCGACTCCCTCAAATCGGAGAGCTGTGGCCGCTGGTCGGTGCGCGACTCCACGGCGCGCGAAAGCTGCGAGAGCGCGATCACCGGCACGGAAAGCTCGCGGGCGATCTGCTTGAGCGATCGCGAGATCTCGGCGATCTGCAGATGGCGGTCCATGCGCGACATGCTGGTTATCAGCTGGAGATAGTCGACCACGATCGCGCCGAGGCGCTGTTTCTGGGCGATGCGTCGCGCCTTCGCCCGGATCTCGAAAATATTTATGGCCGGCGTGTCGTCTATGAGAAGCGGCGACTTTTCGAGTCTCCCCGCGCTCTGCATCAGGCGCCGGAGTTCCTCACTGCTGATATGGCCCGTGCGGACGCGCTGGGAATCGATCATCGCGTCGACGCAGAGAAGGCGCATCCCGAGCTGAGAGGCGGGCATCTCCACCGAGAAGAAGAGCACCGGCATCTTTTCCTTCATTACGATATGGTTGGCGATATTGAGAGCCAGCGCGGTTTTACCCATTGAAGGGCGCGCGGCGATGATGATGAGCTCCGATTCGTGCAGGCCGGAGAGCATTTCGTCGAGCCCGGTGAAACCGGTGGCCACTCCGGTTACCACCCTCTTTGTCTCGTACATGCGGCCGATCGTGTCCATGGTTTCCTGGATCACGTCGGAGATGTTCTTGAAATCGGAGGTGATGCGCTTCTCGGTTACGCGGAACACGTCGCGCTCCACTTCGTCCATGAGCTCGTAGGTGTCGCGCGCCGTATCGTGGCACTTCTCCACCACCTCGTGCGAAACTTCGATGAGTCTGCGCCGCAGGCTCATCTCTTTTATCCTGCGGGCGTAGAACTCGGCGTTAGCGGAGGTGGAGACTGTACGGTAAATATCGACCAGCGCGTGGTCGCCCCCGATACGCTCCAGACGACCAAGATCGTTAAGCCGCTGTTTGACGGTTACAAGGTCGATCGGCAGGTTTTTGCGTTCAAGCTCTACGATAACGCCGAAAATCTCGCGGTGCGCATCAAGATAGAAATCCTCCGGCTGGAGGATTTCTATGACTTTCAGAAGAGCGTCCCTGCTGAGGAGCGCGGAGGAGAGACAGGAGGCTTCCGCTTCAATATCCTGAGGCGGCACCAGTTCGATGGCCATCGGCTACTCCTTGAAGACGGTGATCTTCAAACTCGCGGTGACCCCCTCGTCAAGCTTGACGGGCACCTTGTATTCCCCCAGCTTCTTGATCGGTTCGTCCAGGTGTATCTTCCTGCGGTCGACCTCATGGCCGAGTTCTTTCAGCTTGCGCGCTATGTCCATGGACGTCACGGAGCCGAAGAGCTTTTCTTCTTCCCCGACCTGGGCCCCTATCTGGATGTCGAGCGCGGAGAGCGCTTCCATAAGCGTCTCGCTCTGTTTCTTGCGTTTGTCCTTTTTTATCTTGATGAGCTTCTTCTGGTGTACCGCCGCCTTCTGGCTCGAATCGTTCGCCACCAGTACGAGTTTTTTGGGGAGAAGAAAATTACGCGCGTATCCGTCGGA
>CAZEAH010000139.1:0-7247 GCA_964510075.1 uncultured Leptospirales bacterium
TTGGTGGCGTTGACGATGTTGCCGGCCTCCGCGAGCACGTCCTCGAGCGATCGCCGCGCCGTCTGGTTGAGCTCCAGGTCCCGGCGCGCCAGGGTGACCACCCCGTCGATGCGCGAGCCGAACTCTTCGATAAATTCGATCATGCGGTTGAGGGACGCGATGAAGCTTTCCATCTGGCCCGCGGCCCTGCCGATCCGCTGGTTGCTTTCGGCGAACAGTGCGTTAATCAACTTCAGATTGTCCGATGTGCTGTCCGCCAGCTTGCCTATTTCGTCGGCGACCACCGCGAACCCCCGCCCGTGCTCTCCGGCGCGCGCCGCCTCGATCGCCGCGTTAAGGGAAAGAAGGTTGATCTGGTCGGAGATGTTTTCTATGATCTGCACCGTGTCCCGGACGTCCTTGAATTTGGAGGTCGCGTCGAGCATGACCTGGCGGGTGCCGTCGATCTCGCTGCCGGTCCTGGCCACCTCCTCGTTCAGGCGGTCCCTGATTTCGATCGCCTCCCTGATATTGTCTCCGACCCTGGATACGATACCGTGCAGCTCTTCCATCTCGATCCTGACTTTCTCGGCCAGCTCGGCCTGCGTGCGCGCCATGGCGTACACGCTCTCGCCGCTTGCACTCACCTCCTCCACGGCGGAGGTGATCTCCTCGACCGTCGCGGCCTGGGTCTGGGAATTGCCGGCGAACGAGGAGGCGGTTGCGGCCATCTCCTCGGTGGCGGCGGCAAGCCTCGTCGCCGTTTCGTTGGTTTTATCGAGTATGGCGCGTATGTGCTCGCCTTTTCGATTGCTCTCGTCGAGCGATTCCTCGACCATATGGTGCGCGCGTATGTTTATGCGGAGCACCGTAAAACAGGCAACGCCGAGGATGATGAGGGAGGTGATGCTATCGGTGCGGAAATCGATCGCCTGTATGTCGCTCAGGTATCCGGAACGCTGGGCGAGTATCGAGAAGGCCACGGTAAGCACGATGTTCGCGATGGTGTAAAAGGCCACCCAGAACCGGTTTGTCAGTATTGTGGCGATGGCGATTATCGGATACGCGTACTGCACGGTATTCGTCAGCAGAATCGGATCCTGCCTTCCGGCATTGGCGAAGAGGATGAACCACACGGCAAGGTTGGTCGGCACAAGGATGAAATGAGAAGCCGGCAGATTGTATCCTTTTATCATGAGGACGAGCGACACAGCCAGCATGACCTCTATTCCGTAAAGGGCGAGTACCGTTACATGAGTGAATCCCTTCCCCTGCTGTATCGCGAACAGGAAGATGAGGGCGAGCATTCCCGCGGCAAGCACGGAAAAAAGTATGGCGATTACACGCGCCTTCTGCTGTTCGCGGTAGTCGCGATGTTCGTATCGGGAGAAAAGGAATGAGTACATTCCGCTCAACATACGACACCTCCTGGATTGGGAGACAGGTTTTTGAGTATTTCAGTTGTTGCTTTGCTGAGTTTCATCGCGGGCCCCGGTTTTGCCGGGGCGTGGCAATCTCTTACGGCATCCGGTTTTTTACCTATAACGTGTTGTCTTTTGAGATCGCTACATCGGCCCCGGCCTTCTCGCGATTACACGTGCCGGCACTACAACTAGAGTATTTTAACCTGATCGAATTAGCCTTATAATTCTATCGCTCAATCCGTTTTCAGTCAAATTTTATCACCATGTTGTCTGTTATCTGTCGGGGAAATTATGGCCGATAAAGGCATGGTCGCCGCCGCGTTAATCGCTTGCATTTTCTATACAAAGATGCCTCCAATGTGCCGTTGTCGTTCAATTCATGCTATAGATCAGGAAAGACGGTGATGATTCGAATGGTGGTGTCGGTACTCGTGTGCGTATCCGTGTGCGGTGCGACGGTACATTCCCCTGCGGCCGCGGAACAGGGGCCGGGGGGACAAACCCCGGAGCGATTTTTCATGGACCTCGCTCGGAACGCGGACGGCCTTTCCGGCGAGGAGGTGATCTCCCGGTATTATGAGCGCGAATCGGCGAATGTGCTTGCCGAGTACGAAAAATACGGCAAAGCCGGCGCGATTATCTTCGAGACTTTCGCGGACAATTTCGCCAAACGCTTCCCCTCCCGTGTCGCCGAGCGGCGCCCCGGTTTCCTCAAGGCCGCGCTTTCGCCATCCGGCCCGGGCGGTGCGGCGACGTACGTATCGTGGAAGCTTTCGGCCCTCTCCCTGGTCGACCAGATCAGGGGTCTCCGCGAGGAGGAAATCGTGGTGCACGGCCACGAGCGGCGCGGCGATGTCCTGGCGGTCGACGTCTCCATTAAGGGCGATCGAAAAACCATCGAGCTTGCGGACGGCCCGGAGGGACTGCGCATGCGCGTTGAAGCCGGCACGCTCGAAAGGCTTGTAAAGATGACCGAGCGCTTCAAACGGGCGGCGGCGCTCATCGGCCGGTTCGCGATGCTTCTTGAGAAAGGGACGGTCGACGACGGTAATTACGTCAGCACCATCGAGGCCTGGGCGAGGGAATACGCCGTCGTGATGAACGCGTCCCGTTCCGCCGGGAAGCGGTAGCCGGAAATCCGGGTCATGACCGATATCCGGCCTCCCTCATCGCTTCGCCGCATGGCCGGTTTCGCGACCGGCCTCTTCGCGGTCCAGACCTTCTGGGGCTTTACCTGGGCCACGCTGCCGCTGTTTCTTCGCGGCTTCGCGGGCTCCAACACCGTCACCGGCATTCTGCTCTCAACAACGGGAATAACGGGAATAATCCTGCCCGTCCTTTCGGGAATGCTCTCCGACAGGATTTCGACGCGCTGGGGGCGGCGCAGGCCCGTCATCGCCGCGGGATGGGGCCTGGCCTGCGCGGCGCTGCTCGCGATGCCCTGGGTCCCGGCTCTTCCGGCCGTCCTCGCCCTGCTCGTGCTCGCCTACGCGGGCTTCTTCACCGCGATGGGCCCGTATTTCGCCCTGCTGGCCGACACCTTCAGGCCGGAAGAGCGCAGCACGGCGACCGGGATCATGTTTCTGGTGGGCGGGACCGGCATCCTGAGCTACCTTCTGGTGCCCGCCCGGTTGTATGAAATCTGGCGCCTGTGGCCGTTCCTCTGGACCGTCGGCGGCATCCTCATCGCGAACGCGGCGCTCTTTTCGGTGATAGGCGAGCGCCCGGCCGCTCCGGCGCGCGGGAACGGCCGCGGAATCTTCGCCGAGGTTTTCGGGGAGCGGGAGGTGATGCGCTTCTACGGAGGAATGATACTCTGGTGGATCGGGCTGTGGATGGTAAGCGCCTTTTTCATCATCGCCTACCGCGAGATATTCAGGGTTTCGACCGGGAAGGCGCTCACGGCATTTTTCATTTTCAATGTCTCCTTCGTCGCGTCGGCGCTTCCGGCGGGACTTTTGGGCATCCGGTACGGTCTTAAAAGAATAAACGCCCTCGGGCTGGGGCTCCTGGCGGTCGGTCTGGCCTGTACGCCGTTCATCGGCGGTTACACGGCCTCGCTGCCCTTTCTGGTGGTCGCCGGCGCCTCCTACAGCGCCGTGCTCGCGGTGTCCTATCCCTTTTTCCTCAGGCTCCTTCCCCCGGGAAACACCGCCGGTTTCGTCGGCCTGTACATGGCCTGCCAGAACGGTACGCTCCTGGTGGGGCCCGCGCTCGGAGGGGTGGTCATCGACCTCTTCGGCTATTCCGTGCTGTTCATCGCCTCGGGATGTACGATACTGGCGGGTCTTGCCGTCTTTCTCTCGGTAAGGGAGGGACGGACTAATGAGGATTGACGCAATGCGCGCGGCGTGCGATACTTCGCCGGAGGCCTGGGGCGTATGAACATACCGATGAAAAAGTTCGAGGACCTGGTGCTGGGCGCCGCCGCGCGGATCGTGGCCTCGCTTCCGCCGGACCTTCGCGCCAAAGCCGAGGAGGTGATTTTCGCCGTGGCCGACCGGCCCACGCCCGAGCAGATACGGAGCGTCGGCGATGATGAGGACGATGAATTCGCCGGGGACCTTCTTGGCCTCTACGAAGGCACCTCGCTCATCGACCGCGGGATCGACGATACGCCCCTTATGCCCGACAGGATCACGCTTTTCCGCGTTCCCTTTGCCGATATGTGCGGGAACGAACGGGAGCTCCGTGAGGAGATCCGCCTTACCATCATCCACGAACTCGGGCATTTCTTCGGTTTCGAGGAGGGCGATCTGGAGGAAAGGGGACTTGGCTGAACCGTAGACGGCGTTTTATTACTGCTTGCCTGTTCAGACAGTATGTGATATTCTGCGTTCGCTGTGCATCGTCAGGTGCGAAGCCTGTCGGATACGGCTACCCGCCGCGGAGAAGGCGCTGGAAAGGAGGGTGCATGGAATCGATGGGCCCGGTGGAACGGGTGCTGAGGACCTTCGAGGGAAAGCCGGTCGACCGGGTTCCCTGCTTCTGCGCCATGATGGAAAGCCGTACGGCGAACGAGGTGCTCGGAAGACCCCTCCTTCCCATGGACACTTTGATGGGTCTTCCGCCTGTGCGGTTCTTTCTCGACAGGTGGGGCCCCGCTCTCACCCCGCTCTTTGTCCGCCCGTCGCTCGCGTCGGTGCTGCACAGGCGGAACCTTGGCCAGATCGCAATGGGTTTCGACGCCATCTGGGCCTACATGGACGACACCTGGGTGTTCCTGGACGCCAAGACCATCGCGCTCACCACTGGATCGGTATTCAACGTCATCCCCGACGGGTACGGCAATCTGACATATATGTACCGCGGCCCGGGTATCACCACACCGGAAGAGTTCGACGCCTGGCCGCACTGGCTTTACTCGGTAGTGAACATGCGGCAGGACGAGATAACAGGCCTTGTGCTCGAATGCCTCGACGGGGGCCGCTCCTCCTTCGAGGTGATCGAGAATGCCGTCGTCCCAGGGATCGAGATCGTCGGGCGGAGGTTCGAGGAGGGCGAATTTTTTCTCGCCGATCTCATCCTTGCCGGCGAGGCGGTGGGGAGGGCCATGGTGGTCCTCCGGGACCACATACCGCCGGGCGATGAGCGGAACAGGGGGAGCGGTGTTTCCGACTGATCGAGGAATTGTGGACTAACCGAGATGGGCTCCCGCGACATGTCGAACGGCTTTTCCGGACGGCATGCGCGGGGCATGATCCATTCTGATCGGGATAAGGAGGGTGTATGAAAAAGACTCTTTTGGTTATCGGTTGCGCGCTGCTCCTCGCCGGTATCGCCGGATGCGGCGGCGGTGGCGGCGGGGGCGCGCAATACCCGCGTTTCGCCGGCGGCGATAATGAGATTATCGAGTTTTCGTTTCCCGCGGCGCTCAACCCCTCGCTGCCGGGGGACGCCCTCGGCGCCATCAGCGGTGACGCGATTTCCGTTACGGTGCCGCATTCGGCGCAGCTAACCGGGCTTGTGGCGGATTACGTGACCAACAGCGCTACGGTCGAGGTGAACGGCGTGGTGCAGAAGCGCGGCGTTACGAGCAACGATTTCAGTTCGTCCGTGGTGTACCGCGTGACGGCCGACAACGGCGATACGCGCGATTATTCCGTGACCGTAACCCGCGCGCCCAGCCCCGAGAAGGCGATTCTCGCGTATTCCATAAACGGCGTTGATGGAAGCATCGACCAGGACGCCGGCGCCATCACCATCGATCTTCCCGCGGGAACGGACAGAACGTCGCTCGTCGCCTATTTTTCCGCGGTCGGCAAAAGCGTGTCGGTCGACGGCGCCGTGCAGACCAGCGGGCAGACCGCGAACGATTATTCGAATCCGGTCGTCTACACGGTAACCGCGGGCG
The DNA here is from genome assembly GCA_964510075.1 of uncultured Leptospirales bacterium. GTDB lineage: Bacteria > Spirochaetota > UBA4802 > UBA4802 > UBA5368 > MVZN01. The sequence continues at coordinate 5,758 of CAZEAH010000139.1, forward strand.
ACGGATCAACGAGGGCATATACGGTGACCGTCCGCGTTCTTCCCGCCCCCTGGAAGGAGATAACTTCGTTCGGGTTCACTGTCGGGGAAAATCCGGGGATCGGCACGGATGTGCAGGGTGTGATCGGCGATTCAGACATTACAGCGGTGCTCCCCCATGGCTCGGATCCCACCTCACTTATCGCCTCCTATTCGACCACTGGCAGAAGCGTTCATGTCAACGGGGTGGAGCAGGAGTCGGGCGTTACCGCCAATGATTTTTCCATGCCGCTCGCCTACCTGGTTACCGCCGAGGACGGCGGCACGCGGGAATACACGGTAACGGTGAGCGTCGCGAAGAGCGACGCCAAATCCATAACGAGTTTCAGGCTTGACGGCGAGCCCGGCACAATTGACGAAACCGCCCGCGGCATCCGGGTCGACATGCCGCGGGGAAAGGACCTCGGAAGGCTTATAGCGGACTTCGTGACGACCGGGGTGCTCGTCACGGTTGATGGGAGGGAACAGCAGAGCGGGGTGAGCGCCAACGATTTTTCGAGGCCCGTGTATTACGACGTGACGGCCGACGACGGAACCGCACAGCGCTACACCGCCGAGGTCCTGACGCACGGTGATCTGGCCGGGCTCTGGAATTTCGAATATCCGGCCCCCGCAGAATACACGGTCGTCGGGGCGCACCTGGAGCCGGGCTTGTTCGGGAACGCCATGTTTTTCGACGGACGCGGCGATTACGTCCTCGTTCCGGACAGTCCCGGGCTTACACTGGCCGAAGCCGGGACTATAGAGGTGTTCACGCAGATGCTTTCGGTGCGGGAATATGCCGGCATCGTCCACAAAGGAGTCGAGCCCGATTTCAGCGACGAGTCGTATTCCCTGCAGCTGTGGGGCAGCGACGGCACCCTGCGCCTGGGCCTGTTCAACGCGGCCGGCGGATGGGCGTATGTCGACGGCAAGCGTAAACTGAAGAACGGCGAATGGTACCACATCGTGGCCACATGGAACGCGGAGAAGCTGGAGATCTATGTAAACGGCAAACTGGAAGGCACGGCGGCGAATACCATCGGCGCGGTGCGCGACAGCGCGGGAGGACTTGTCATCGGCGCACAGCTCGCCGACCGGCCATACAGCAGCAGGTACGGAAACCTGGGGTACCACGGGATAATCGACAGGGTGGCGCTTTACGAACGCTCGCTCTATTCCGGCGAGGTCGCGGCGCGGTACGCGGTTTTCGAATCCGCCGGAGGTCCGGCCCTGACGGCCTATCTCCTTTCGGCCCCGACGAGGAATACCGCATCAGTAATCGCCGCGCTTTTGGCGGTCGTCGCGCTCCTTGCGCTGGTCTCTGCGATCAACAGAAGACGCATTCGAACGGCGCGCTGAGGAGGAGCCGCCGGGACGGAGAAAAAGCGGGCGTTTTATCGCCCGCTTTTTTTTATTTCCAGTTCGATATTGTATTTTGCAAGGTATTCCTCTATGGTGGAGGTGGTGTCC
>CAZEAH010000140.1:0-7245 GCA_964510075.1 uncultured Leptospirales bacterium
AGTACGGTCAGTGTTTGATTAATGAGAAATCCCAACATTCCGGAAAGAGCTTTAAATATTTATTCTATGTGTTAAAATATGTTGAATTCTCAACAGAACTGCTCTCATATTATCGGTGATAATCGATATCGCCTTACGCTAGGCTAAATGTATGATCGTGCATGTTAAACGGCAGGGGACCGGCTAATATTTTAACAATTCAGATCACTGGAGGTAAATCGCATGAGCAGGAAAGGATTACTGTCCGGCTTTATAATTCTCCTGTGCGCTTCGGCGGTTCTTTCCGCCGCGCCGCAGCGAGGGCGAGAGGCGCGCAAAGGGCAGGCGCGGACCGCGATTAAAAAGACCGCAATGATTATCCATATGGCACAGAAGAAGGTAAGGGAACACAGGGTGTATACGGGTGATTTTGCGCGCTCGGTTGCCCATCAGCGGTTCGCGAAGAAACAGTACGCCCAGGGGCATTTTCTAAGGGCCATACATCATACCAGCAGGGCAAGACTCCTTGCGATTAACTCCCTGCGGGCGAACAGGGGTAAAGTGCCGGCGGACGCGGAGATCGCGGCAAACGATATGAAGAGCATGCCTGACGACAGCAGTCTCGACGCGGAACTGCAAAAAGAGATGCCCGGTCAGACAGTGAACGACGCTGACCTGATCGCCCAGGTGCTTGATGTCGATATTGAATAAGGAATGCCGTTAGAAGAATGCCCGGAACCTCAACCGGGGAGCACACGCCCCGGTTGATCTCCACGCCGTATTTCCAACGCTATTGCATGACCGTCCCCGCAGGGTCCTCCTCGTTGCCGAACCATACCACCGCGTAATTTCCATATATCCCGATACCGATAGCCTTCCAGCTCCTCGACCACATGCCTTCGTTTATAATGACGGCGTTGTGTCCCGGACTGCCTTTCCATCCCCTCAGGGCCGTTTCCGCGGTGATGGCGTCGCCCCATGCGCCGTGAGAGATCTCGTAGCCGTTGCCGGGATACAGGGTGAGCTCCCTAGGCTTGTTCCACATGCAGGCCGCCTGCCGGTGGTCGCGCGTATAGCAGCACGCGGTCCAGTGGCCTTTGTCGGACCAGCTGTGCATGTTGCACTCGCCCTTCGCCGGACGATTGTCGGTGAGGTCGCGGGCATGGACCTGGGCGACATGCGTCAGCGAGCGCGACATGGCTATGGCGGGAAGTTTGCTTTCAGCGCGATAGCTCATGATAAGACCGTAGAGCTTCAACTCATCCGATGTGGGGCTAACGTCCGCCGCGTTGAAAGCGGGTTTTTCTCCGGATGTGGCGGGACCGGAAAGAATGAAGGCACATAGCGTAAGGCAAAGGAAAGTCCCCATTATGAACAAATTCCGCATAATGCTGTCTCCAATTAATAATGATTGAGTACAACGAGCCCGGAGAATAGCACGGAATATCCCGAAAGAGCAAGCTGAAATAAAGGAACCGGCCTGCAGATAGCGGATGAAATCCGCGGATACCGTGCCGGAGGCTGTATACGAAAATAGGCGATATACTATCCGGTCCAGACGAATCCGTGTCCTCCGAAAAAACAGTCAAATATACTCCTCAGAAGATGTATAAAATGTTGACATACTGAAAGACTATATATAGTCTGCGCGAGGGCCGTGGGACGGCCCAGTTTTTAGAATTAAAACTGGTTGGATGCTCAATCAAATATCGATCCCGGGAGGCGTCGAGTGAAATCAATTGTGTCGCGTTTCATTGAAAAACGATTTTCCGGCACCTCGACAGTCATTAGAAAAAAGGCCTATCTTTTGACCGTGATGAACCTCGTAATCATGGGCGTGGTCCTCCCCGTCCCCCCGATTGTACTCGCCATCAGAGGTGATATCCTTCGGCCGGCGGTGATAGCCCTGCCGGTAATAATCAGCATGGCGGTCAGCCTGTTCGCGCTGTACCGGGGACGTTATGCGGTTGCCGCAAATATTACCTCGGCGGGAACGACTCTTACTATCATTATCGGTGTCGCGTACCAGTTCCACGGCACGCCCACGATCGGTTTTTCGTCCATGACCTACCTGGTGTGCACGGGAATCATATTCGCCGCTCTTTTCTGTACGAGACGCTGGACAACGGTTCTGTCGATACTGCTCTTCATCGGGAACATCGCGTTTTACCGGATATCTCTTGGGCAGCCGGGAATCGACAGGGCGGTGCTGACCACCGGCCTTTTCGACAGCTCGATCACCCTGATATTCCTGTATACCCTCGCAATGCTTATTCTGAAAGTCAGCCGGGACTCGATGGAGGAGCTGAAGGAGGAATCCGAAAAGAACAGAAAGCAGTATATCACCCTGCGCGACCTCCTGGAATCGGCAACCGCCGTTTCGAACGAACTGGCGGCCCTTTCCGAGCGCATGTCCGAAATGACGAACAGGTTTTCCGACAATTCCCAGAACCAAGCGGCATCGGTAGAGGAAATAACTTCCGCGGTCGAGGAGGTACACGCGGGGATGGAGCTTGTGGAGCGCAATACGGTAAACCAGTTCGCCGGTGTGGAATCCCTGATCGGGAAACTGCACGGTCTCTCCGATTCCATCGGGACCATGAAAGACAGGATATCAGAGACGGCCGGCATATCGCGTTCGACGAGCGCGCGTTCGGCGGCCGGGGCGTCGACCCTCGAAACGATGAATACCTCAATGGCCTCGCTTATGGAGAGCTCGCGGCAGATGACAGGAATCGTCGACGTGATCCGCGGTATCGCCGACAGGATAAGCCTGTTGTCGCTGAACGCGGCGATCGAGGCTGCCAGGGCGGGGGATGCCGGGCGCGGCTTTGCCGTTGTCGCAGACGAGATATCGAAGCTCTCCGAGCAGACCGCTGAGAGTCTGGCCGAGATTTCAAAACTGATCGCCTCCACGGACAGGGACGTTGGGATCGGCATTAACGGCGTGGAGGAGACCGTCGGGCTTCTCCGCGCGACGATAGAGAATGTCAACAGGATTACCGCGGGAATGGAGGAGATCGACCGCCTTATGACAGAGCAGGTCAGTATTAACGACGTAGTGAATGAACACGCCCTGGATGTCCGCACGCGTTCCGACGAGATACGGATATCCACAACGGAACAGATGATCGCGCTCTCGGAAGTCGCCAAGTCCGTGGGTACCATCAACGAGCTCACGCAGTCCAATGCCGACGGCGCCGCGGCGCTTGCGGAGCTGTCACGCAAGGTGGAGGCGTCCGCCGAAATTTTAAAAAATCAGATAAGCTCATACGGAGGAGGCAAAGCCGGCGTTTGAAGTATGCCGCCCGGCCGACGCCCCCTGCATTATTCCATCTAAAATCGCGTGTTGTTGCGGCCGATGCCGCGTCCGCATCACGCCCGGACGCCGTTTTTCGAGAAAAATCCTTGACACGAAAAGGCATATATAGATATATACACATATATATGACTTACAATAAAGTGTGTTGAAGCCTGAGGCGCCTTTCGGAGGCTGTATGACCATGCTTGCCCGTATCACCCCCATCGACGGTCCGCCGGTACCGGCCTATTATCGTCTTCAAGAATCCCTTAAAAAGAAAATAGAGGAGATGCAGTGGCGTCCCGGCGAGGCGATACCCTCGGAACGCCTGATCGCCCAGGAGTACGGTCTGAGCGTGGGGACGGTCAAGAAGGCCCTGGGGAACCTGGTGTACGAGGGGTATCTCAACCGCGTACAGGGCAAGGGGACTTTCGTGTCGGGCACAACGCTGCGGCGCGGGAGCCTGCGGTATTACCGCATGATGGAATCATTCGGAAATGACGAAGCCGAGTTGCGGGTTTCGCTCCTCGGGATTTCTGTTGCGGAGGGCTTCGACCCCGCGTGCTCTCTGCTCGGAATCCCCGCCCGGAAGCGGCTTTTCAGGCTCGACAGGCTCTTCCTGTGCGGCGACGAGCCGACGGTGTACAGCGTCTCCTATCTGCCCGAGGCGCTTTTCAGGGGACTGGATTCATTTCCCGCCGCGCTCTTCGAGAAGGGCACGCTTTACGAAGCGATCGAGAAGCATTACGGTCTGCCCTGCATATACAATCGCGAGCTCCTGGGGGTCGCGACGGCCGGAGCCCAGGAGGCCGGGGTGCTGAAGGTCGGTATGGGCTCTCCGCTCTTGACGATTGAAATGATCGCATACACCTACAGGGACAGACCCTATGAGTACCGGTTGAGCTGGTGTTCGACTGACCGCCGGCGTATTTACCGCGAAATAGACTGATCTGGGAGATGGGAATGAGTACACCGGCCAAAACACCGTATCCGGTACTGCACTGCGATGTGCTTGTAATAGGCGGCGGAAGCGCCGGCGCCATGGCGGCCATACGGGCAAAGGAGCTCGATCCGCGATGTGACGTCGTGGTGCTCGAGAAGGGTGACATGAAGTATTCAGGATGCATCGCTCGCGGGATGGACGCGCTGAACATTGTGGCCGTTCCCGGCATCTCGACTCCCGAGCTCTATGTAGAGGCGAACGGCATGGCGTGCGAGGGCATCATGGACGAACCGCCGGGATACGTGATGGCTAAACGCAGCTGGGACCTCATGAAAAAGCTCGAGTCATGGGGCGTGTGCTTTCCGGTCGACGACGACGGCTCGTACGAGGTGTTGCAGGTGCACCCGAAGGGGCGCTTCTGCGTCACCATGAGGGAGCCGGAACTCAAGACCATGCTCGCGGCGCGGGCGAAGCAGCTGGGCGTCCGCGTGGTGAACAGGTCGATGGCCGTCGAGCTCATCCGGCGGGACGGCCGCGTTGCGGGTGCCGTGGCCATGAACGTGCGAAGCGGCGAGATTTTTGTGGTGTCGGCGGGGGCGGTGATTCTTTCGGCCGGCGGCACGGCGCGCTTCGGATTGCCGAATAACGGCTATCTCTACGGAGTGTACGATTATCCCGGGAACACCGGCGACGGCTACTGCCTGGCGTACCGTGCGGGGGCCGAGCTCAGCGGATTCGAGTATACTCTCATCTATTACATTGTAAAGGACATCAACGCTCCGCTTCTCTACATCACGCTTACGCGCGGCGCGAAGCTCCTTAATGCCTTCGGTTTCGACAAGAGCAGGGAGCATCCCTCCATAAAGTCGATGCTTGTCGACCACCACCGCGAGGGGAGCGGCCCCATGCGGATCGTAATGAGCCATCTCCCGGAGGAACGCATCAGAAGCATCGAGGAAATCCTTTTCACCACGGAACGACCGGTGCAGGAGCGTTTTTACAGGGGGCGGGGAGTGGACTTCCGCACGGGCGAGATCGAGCTCTGGCCGACCGAGTGCTTTCTGTGCGGGGGGCACGGGCTTACCGGCGTGCGGGTGAACGAGCGCGCCGAGACCACGGTGCCGGGGCTTTACGCGGCGGGCGATACGTCGCTCGTCGCCCGGGGGCACCTCAGCGGGGCCTTCGTATTCGGCGAGATCGCGGCCGAAGGCGCGCTCGAGTTCGCGCGAAAAACCGGCGAGCGGGAGGCGGACTTCGAAACCGCGCGGAGGGTGGACGCGCACTGCCGCGAACGCATGTCACAGGGCGGTAACCGTGTGGCGATAGAAGAATTCGAGTACAAGGTGCGCCGCATCATCAACGACTACATCGTGCCGCCCAAGAACGAATACAAGCTGGACCGCGCGCTCTGGTGGATGGAGCGATTCCGCAAAGAGCTGTCGGATACGGTGCGCATCGGCACGGTGCACGACCTCTTCAAGTCCTTCGAGATGGAGAACATCATCCAGTGCGCCGCGATGAGCGCGCACGCCTCGAAGGCACGGAAGGAAAGCCGCTGGGGAATGTGGCATTTCCGCACCGACTATCCGGAGCGCAACGACGCTGATTTCATGAAGCATATCGTTCTCGGCATGGGCGAGGCCCCCGAGGACGTACGGATCAATGAAAAGGACATTATACGGTTATGATGACAGGCACGAAACCTCAGGCGGCCGTCAATCTGCTCGAGGCCCTCAGCGACAACATCCGGGTCGACAGGGACGCGTGCATCGGCTGCGGCGTGTGCGTCGAGCGGTGCCCGATGGACAACCTGCGGTTGAAGAGCGCGCCGTGCACCGCGGCCTGTCCGCTGGGCGTGAACGCGCAGGGCTATGTGCGGCTCATCGCGCTCGGCGAGGAGAAGGCGGCATGGGAGCATCTGCGCTCGACGCTTCCTTTCCCGGGGATTATGGGCAGGATCTGCTCGCGTCCGTGCGAGTCGGCCTGTGCGCACAACGGCCACGACAGCCCGCCCCTTGCCATGAGAGCCCTCAAGCGTTATCTGGCCGACATGTTTTCAGAGAGCGACAAGACACCGCTCCCGGAAACGGCCACCGGCAAACGCGTGGCGATTATCGGTTCGGGTCCCGCCGGGCTTATGGCGGCGCACGACCTGCGTCTGCGGGGACACGAGGTACTGGTGCTGGAACAGGAACCCCTGACAGGGGGCATGCTCCGCAACGCCATACCCGCGTTCCGGCTTCCGCTCGATGTTCTGGAGAGGGAAACGGCGCTGTTGAATACGATGGGTGTACGATTCGAATGCGGAAAGCGCGTTGATGAAAAGATGCGCGATCGATTGCTGAAGGAGTTCGACGCCGTGCTCGTCGCAACGGGCGGCGGCGCGTCCAGAAAACTCGGAATCCCCGGCGAGGACCTTGCCGGCGTGCGGTACGCGCTCGAGTACCTGCGCGAGGCGCGCGGGGGGGCCGCGGTCGAAACAGGCGAACGCACGGTCGTTATCGGCGGAGGCAACGCGGCGCTCGATACCGCTCAGACTGCGCTTCGCCGCGGCGCGCGCGAGGTGTCGGTGGTGTGTCTGGAGGCCCGCTGCGAGATGCCGGCCTTCGGCTGGGCGCTCGACGAGGCGCTCGCGGAGGGAGTACAGCTTATGGAATCGTGGGGCGCCGTGCGCTTTATCGAGGAGAACGGTAAGGTGTCGGGTATATCACTCCAGCGCTGCACGGGCCTTTTCGATGAATCGGGATCGTTCTCGCCGCGCATGGACGCCTGCGAGAGCATGACGCTCGAGGCGGACACGGTCATCATCGCCGCGGGACAGTACAGAGAGGTTCAGGCGGCCGGGGGCGGTATTGATCCAGTTACCTTGCGGGTGGATGATCTGAATCTTTTTATGGCGGGTGATGCCGCGGGCGGGCCGGCCTCTGTGGTTCACGCCATGGCCTCCGGCAGGCGCGCGGCCGAGTCGATCCACAGGTTACTCTGCGGGGAACCTCTCGGCCTGGGGCGCACCGCCTCCGGC
>CAZEAH010000141.1:0-186 GCA_964510075.1 uncultured Leptospirales bacterium
CCACTATGCCCTTCGACGCGGTGGTGGCGTCCTTAAGCCGACGGTCGCTCCCCTGGACCGCGGCAAGGGGAGCGTCCTCGCCGTCCTTCGCAAACCGCATTATGCCCTTCGACGATTCGCCGGCGTCCTTGAGCCGACGGTCGCTCCCCTGAACGACCACGCCTTCGCGGTCCTCGCCGTCTTCCG
>CAZEAH010000141.1:286-3359 GCA_964510075.1 uncultured Leptospirales bacterium
CCACTATGCCCTTCGACGCGGTGGTGGCGTCCTTAAGCCGACGGTCGCTCCCCTGAACGACCACGCCTTCGCGGTCCTCGCCGTCTTCCGCAAGCTCCACTATGCCCTTCGACGCGGTGGTGGCGTCCTTAAGCCGACGGTCGCTCCCCTGGACCGCGGCAAGGGGAGCGTCCTCGCCGTCCTTCGCAAACCGCATTATGCCCTTCGACGATTCGCCGGCGTCCTTGAGCCGGCGGTCGTTACCCTGAACGGCGACGCATTCGCGGTCCTCGCCGTCCTCGGCGAGCTCCACTATGCCCTTCGACGTGGTGGTGGCGTCCTTAAGCCGGCGGTCGCTCCCCTGAACCGCCACTCCACCCGCTGTCTCGCCGTCCTCGGCAAGCTCCACTATGCCCTTGTTGATGGTCGTGCCGTCGCGAAGCCTTCTATCATTGCCCTGCACCACGCATTCGGGATTGTTCTCGCCGTCGGCGGCGAGGCGTGAAATACCGTGTGCGGTCGTCGTCGCCTTTTTGAGCCGGCTGTCCGCCCCCCTCACAACGCTCATCTCGGAGTAGACCCCGTCGGGACAGAGCCGAACGATGCCGTAGGTGGTCTCCGTCGCCTCGGAGAGGCGCGAATCGTTGGCCTGCACGGCAACGCCCGGTTTGCTTTCCCGGTCATAGGCGAGCCGGACCACCCCGGGCCGCAGTTCCGATGCGGGCTTGAAGCGAGAATCGGACGATTGTACGGCAAGCCCCGGCCTGTCGTCACCGTCCTCGGCGAGCTGCACCACCCCCTTGAATACCGTGGTCGCGTCCCGCAGCCGCCGGTCGCTCGCCTGCACGACCGTACCGAGCGAATCGTCCCCGTCGCGTGCGAGGCGCACCACCCCCGCCTGAAAGATGGAGGCCTGGGGGTGAGTTCGCCGATGTTATGCGTGTGGGTGAACGCGAAGGGGGCCGCGCTTACGGCGAAACCGGCAAGTCGGGCCCCGAAGGTCTTCGCCTCGATCGGCACCGTGCCCATCTCCACGCGCACGTAGCGCGCCGGCGTTACGGCGGCCTCGTGGAAATAGGTCGTCGCCGGCTGGGCGCTGAAGAATTTTTCCTCAACGAGCGGGGCCCATACGGTGCGGTCGGCGCTTACCTCGATGGAATAGCTCTCGGGAAAGCCGTGGGGGATGATGCCCGTCGAGGAAAGCCATACGCCGTTCACCTGGAGAGTCCTCCCCAGATCGATCTCAACGTACTCGCGCGACGGGCCCGTTCGGATTTCGGACTCCCAGTACGTCCCGTCGGAGCCGTCCAGAAGCTTCGCCGGAGCGTGCTCGTACGAGGAGTGGCTTGACGCGCGCACCTCGCGGGCGCCGCCTATTCCCGCCCTGATGGACCCGATCTCCGAAAAGAACTTGGCCCCTGTTTTGCGCGGTCTCGTTATATACAGCCGTATGAAACGGGTGAGCGCCAGCGGAAGATCGAGGCGGTACACCGGGCCGTCCTCAAGTTCGTATTTCCTCTCGCTCTGCACGACACGCCAGACGCGGCCGTCCACGCTCGCCTCCAGCCTGAAATCCTGTGGAAACGTCACCCTGCCGGCCGGCGAGGCGCCTATTTCGATACAATCGACGGGCAAAGCGTCAGCGTAATCGATGGTGATATATTCGGACACGATCGAATTGCTCTTCTGGCTGCTCCAGTATCCGTCGTCGGCGAGCACGGCCGCCGCCGGATGCGCGTCATCGAGCTGGCTCGAAAAGGCGCAGACCGTGCCGCCGTGGATTTTTCTCAGGCTAACGTTGACAGGCTTCATCTTTCATCTCCGGACGCGGGGATACCATCCGTCGATCATCCCTTTCGTCAAAAGGGATTGTCAAATATTTTATTGAAGGTCAAAAAGTGATTGATTAAACGCCGTTCGACGCGTACGTTCCGGGCGTATGGATTTCATCGAACAGGCAACTCCGCGGGGCATAACACTCAAGGTATTCCCGAAAAAGTGGAACTATCTCGCATTCGACCAGAACGGAAAGTCCATCTACGCGGACGCGTCGGGCCTCAAGGTGCTGCACCGCGTACAGCTCGTCGTTTTTGTCGGCGATAACTTTACGGTAAAAAACAACGCCGGAGCGGAGATGTCCTTCCTCAAGGCCACCAGGGGACAGATCGTCATTCCCTATGTCGACTCGTCTACCGACCGCAGACAGCGCTATATCTTCATCCCCGCCGAAAGCGGCATCGACCTCATCCCCCTCCGCCTGAAGGCGCTCAGGGACATCTCACTGCTCGTGCGCGAAATCGAAACCGGAACCAAACCCGATCATATAGTGGTAAGCGGCACGGTGACCCGCAACGACATCATCATCATCAAAAACAGGCTTGCCGACGCCCACATCATTCTGGCCGGCGGCAGGAGTGAGGACGGCGTGGCCCCCAGGGAGGAAAGCGAGATAAACAGCTTCGAGGACAAGCGCGCCACCGAGGTGGTGAAGGACGTAAACATCAACATGATGTCGAACAATCCGGTATTCCTGGCACGCGTCCACCTGCGCGAGATGAACATCTCCAAGGTCAACCAGCTCATACTCGACTTCGACCTGTCGCCCCTCGAGGCGGAGTATATACTCAGCTTCATTTCGACGATGATTTCCAAAAGCGAAGAGGACGCAGAAATACAGAAGAACATTCCGAAACTGGAAGCCATCCGCGGGTCCCTGCAGTTTTACATCCACCTGCTCGGCAAAAACGGCCCCGAAGTCCGCGCGATGATCGATAAGACCGGCGACGCGGCGCTGCTCGCGTCGTTTTTCACCCTCATCGCCAAGGTAAAGCTGCTCTATCCGGGCACGGACGACCAGCTGCTGTTCACGGAATTTGAAAATATGTTATACGAAAAAAAATCCGTCCTTCAGGACGGGGCCTGACCTTCCCGACGGAGACACGCCCGTACCATGCGCACGCGCACGCTGTGGACCGCCCGAATCGTCCCGCTTGTCGTCCTTCTGCTCGCCGCTTCGCCGCCGGCGCCGGAAGTGGAATCCGAGAACGGATGGTGGCGCGTCTATTTTACGAGGCCCGGAGCGCCTGCGTCACAG
>CAZEAH010000141.1:3369-7241 GCA_964510075.1 uncultured Leptospirales bacterium
ACAGAAGGGTCACAATTCTCCCGACGCCGCGTTCAGGCGGCTCGTCGACCACGCCTCGCGGAGTGTTTACGGCGCGTTTTACGACATCTCCGACGAAACCATCGCCGTGCGGCTCGTGGACGCCCGGCGCCGCGGCGTCGACGTCCGTATCGTGACCGAGCGGGACAACGCGAACAAAGCACCGCTACGTTCGCTGGCTGAAGCCGGCATACCGGTGGTGTCCGACAGCGGCCCGGGGCTCATGCACCACAAGTTCGCGGTAGTCGACGGCGCGTTCGTATGGACGGGATCGTACAACCTGACGCACAACGGCGCGCGAAAAAACGACAACAACGCCATCGCGATATACTCCCCGGAACTGGCGGAGATATTCACGGCGGAATTCATGGAGATGCACCGCGACGGCGTTTTCGGCAACAGGAAGGAGTTCGGCGCCTTCGCCGCGCTCGCCAAAAAATATCACGTGAAGATCGGAAACACCGACATCAACGCCTACTTTTCGCCCGACGACAACATCGAGCGGATCATCCTGAAGCGCCTGGCGAAGGCCGAACGTTCCGTACGGTTCATGGCCTTCTCGTTCACGAGCGATCCGCTCGGCGAGGAGATGGTGCGTCTCCACAAAAAGGGAGTGGACGTGCGCGGCGTCATGGAGAAAACCGGGACGAACGGCAAGGACTCGGAATACGTCAAGATGACGATCGAGGGGATACCCGTAAAGATAATTTCCGGCATCGGGCGGATGCACCACAAGGTGATGATCATCGACGATTCGGTCGTCATCACCGGATCGTTCAACTTCTCGCGCGGCGCGAACGCGCGCAACGACGAAAACATCCTCATCATCCACAATGAAGAGATCGCCCGCGCGTATCTGGGCGAATTCACCAGGCTGTACGCGGCCAACGGCGGCCCGGCGCGTCGCGTCCGGGCCCGCCCCCCCCCCCGGGCATACACCACGCACGGAGGTATACCATGAGAACACTCCTCAAGTCGGCGCTCATCCTTGTATCTTCAATAATCTTTATCATCGGCCTTCTTTTGCTCTACTGGTATTTCCGGCCCAACACCGCAAAAGTGGACCCCTCGTTGAAGCTCGAAACCTGGACCGCGGTGGGCGACGGAATGCACAACTCGAACACGGATATGATCTTCTGGAAGGGGAGCTTTTATCTGGTCCACGCGAACTCCCCCTACCACTTCGCCACCGAAAAATGCAGGCTGATGATATGGCGCTCCAACGACGCCCGTTCCTGGGAAAAGCTTTCGGAGGTTAACATCCCGGGAGAGGACATCCGCGATCCGAAGTTCGCCCCCATCGGCGGGCGCCTGTTTCTCTACGTGCTCAAGAGCACGCGCTTCATCGCCGAGCCCTATCGCACGGCCCTTCGGACGAGCGCCGACGGGGTGCGCTGGTCGCCGCTTGTCGACATCGAGCCCGAGGGATGGCTCTTCTGGAGGCCCAAAACGCGCGACGGCCGCACCTGGTATGTGCCCGCGTACTGGCACGAGCACGGAAAATCCATCCTGCTTAAATCAACCGACGGCATCCACTGGTCGCAGGTATCGGTGATACACGAAGGTGACTGGAACGACGAGACCGCGATCGAGTTCCTTCCGGATGGAAGGCTCCTCGCGACCGCCCGCCTGGAGGGCTCGGACAGCTGGCTGGGCGACGAGCGCGCCTCCACTCTCATCGCCACCTCCGCCCCGCCGTACACCGCGTGGAAATCCGTACAGAGCCGGGTGACCCGCCTCGACGGTCCGGTCCTGTTCTCGTATAACGGCAACGTCTATGCCGTCGGGCGTCACAACCCCGATCCCGCCGGATTTTTCACGAATTACGGCAGCATACTCGCGCGCAAACGCACGTCGCTTTACCGAGTGCTGGAGAACCGCCTCGTGCACCTCTCCGACCTTCCCAGCGCCGGCGACACCTCGTATGCCGGGGTCGTCATACGCGGCGACGACGCGTACATAAGCTACTACACCAGCGACACCGCGCGGGACTTCCCGTGGATCATCGGCATGCTCGCCCGAAGCGACATCCTCGTGGCGAAGGTACACCTTCCGCTCCTCGAGCGGCTCGCGGCCGTAAAAACCGCGGGAACCAGGTAGTCATGGACCTTCTGGTCAGCGAGCTCTTCTACTCCATACAGGGCGAGACCACCCGCGCCGGCTTCCCCTCGTTTTTTATCAGACTGGCCGGGTGCAACCTGAACTGCGCCTGGTGCGATACCGCCTATGCCCGGAGCGGCGGAAGGCGCATGAGCGTCGAAAGCGTCGTCGAAACCGTAACAAAACATCCCGGCATCCATCATATCACCGTAACGGGCGGCGAACCCCTCCGCCAGGACGGAGCGGTGGAGCTCTTGCGACGTTTGGTCGTCGCGCACGACGTGCAGCTCGAGACCAACGGAAGCATGGGACTCAGGGCGGTGCCGAAAGGAGTGAAGAAGATCGTCGACGTCAAGACGCCCTCGAGCGGCGAGGACGCTTCCTTTATGATGGAAAATCTTTCGCTGCTCGATGAACGAGACGAGATAAAATTCGTCATCGCCGACCGGACGGACTATACTTTTGCAAGGACGTTCGTTGAAAAACATCTTGCAAAGGCGCCGCAGGTCGTTAATTTTTCACCCGTACGGGGCGCGATGCCGCCCGCGGAGCTCGCAGGGCTCATACTCGCCGACCGGCTCGTGGTACGGCTCAACATCCAGCTCCACACGATTCTGTGGCCGGCCGGCGAACCGAAAAAATGATAGGATTGCGCAATGGACTACGTGGGACACGTCATTCGGCCTCCCAGCGAGGCATACAGCATGATCATACAGGTTACCGTTGGCTGTTCGCACAATCAGTGCACGTTCTGCGGAACCTATAAGGACCAGCGCTTCAGGCTGAAGGATATGGCCACCATAAAGAGAGACATCGACGAGATGTCCTCGTACCGCTACGGCTTCACCAGGGCCTTTCTGGCCGACGGCGACGTGCTCATTCTTCCCAACGAGCAGATCCTCGAGATCATTCATTACATTAAAAAGAAGAACCCTTCAATCGAACGCGTCGGGGTGTACGGAAACACCAAGGCCATCCTAAAGAAAACTCCGGAGGAACTTGCCGCGCTCAGGCGCGCCGGGCTCGGCATCGTGTACCAGGGCATTGAGAGCGGGAACAGGGAGGTGCTCCGGCGCATTAAAAAGGGCGCGTTCCCGCACAAACAGCTCGAGGCGGCCGAAAAGGTAAAGGCCGCCGGGATGCTCCTCTCGCAGACCGTGCTTCTGGGCATCGGCGGGACCGAGCTCTCGGAAGATCACGCAATCGACACGGGAAAACACCTCGGCGCCATGTCGCCGCACTACGCGGGGGCGCTCACCGTCATGCTTCTGCCGAACACCGAGCTCTACCGCGACATGCGGGAGGGACGCTTCACCCTGCCGGACAAGTTCGGTCTGCTGAACGAGCTTCGCCTTATGGTCATCAACATGAAGGTCGCCTCACCCTGCTTCTTCACCTCGAACCACGCCTCCAACTACCTGCCGATCCGGGCCAATTTTCCGGAAGAACGGCACCGCGTGATAGCGCTCATCGACGAGGTGCTCAGGAGACGCGACGAGAAGCTGCTTAAGCCCGAACACATGCGGGCGCTGTGATATTACGAAACGGAGAGGATGCTATGGACTCATCAATGGAAAACGCCATCCGATTCATCGCCGCGGAACTCAAGGAGAACCCGGGAGCCGACAAAAACGCCCTCATCGACGAGGCGAGCCGAAAGTACGACCTCAATCCAATGCAGACCGAGTTCCTGGTCAACAAGTACGTGCTGAACCAGTGAGCCCAGGGGCCGCCGTATCAGGAAACGGCGGCCT
>CAZEAH010000142.1:0-4452 GCA_964510075.1 uncultured Leptospirales bacterium
GCGGCGTTTTTCGCCGCGTTCTCGGCGAACACGCACAGCCGCGCGAGGTACTCGCTGAATGAATCGAGCCCCTTTCGGAAAAAATGAATCGCGCCGCGCTCGTCGACGACGAAGAAATGGCCGTACTTTGTCGTCTTCTGGCAGTATATGCGTATAACGTCATCGCCGCCCTTCCCGCTGATCGCCCGCAGATAATTGAACTCCGGGACCATAGGGTCGAATCCATAGCGGGCCAGCGCGCCGGTGTTCATCCCCAGGCCCATAAGCATTCCGGCCTCCGAATCGAACGCGGTCGCGCTGACGGTCTCGGCGGACGCGGTCTTCCTGTTGGCGAATACGAAGTAGGTGTTCCCCAGCATTGTGACGTACCGTTTGCGGGCGGGAGTGCGGTCCTCGACGAAGAGCGCGTGCATGGCCCTGAGGAGCGAGGCGATACGGTCGAAATCGCGGCTGGAACCGTACGGCTGGGACGACGAAAGCCGGAGCGCCCTCTCGAAATCGTGGCGGGTGACGAGCGCGCCGTTAAGCGCCGAGACCGCGATCTTCGCAATGTCGAGCTCGCCCTTGAACGCCTCGAACCTGGTCTCGCCCCAGCTGTTGTGATAGAGGAAGATGATGTCGTCGATCTTCTTCGAGTATTTGGAATACGGGTTTATGATGATATAGCTGATGATGGGAAACGGATCGCGAAGGAAATAGTTGTTCTGAATCTGGAGGCGCTTGAACGCGAAATGCACCGAGAGCTCCGACACCAGGTCGCGGATGTAGTTGGGATCGACGGCGTGGATTCCGGACTGGATCTCGAGCCGCGTGTAATCCTTCTGAAAGATGCGGTTCATCGCGATCCACACGATGACGCCGATCAGCGTTTCGTCCTTGTGGAATATGACCTTGGCCGGGTAATTTTTAACGATGACCCGCTTCGAGAGGAGGTAAAACTCCCTGCCGTCGCGGTCGCGCACAAATTCGACGGTGAGCAGTTTTTCCTGCGGGTAGCTTTTAAAGCTGAGCGAATTGTCGATCTTGTCCGCTGAAATCGAGAAGTGCGAATGTATCTTGCGGGTTATTCCCTTCAGATCGTCTCCCGAGAGCTTGTGGGCGACCTTATTCGTTTCGATGGCGTTCAGGATGTCGCGGTACCCGCGCAGAACGTACTTCTTGGTATCGCTCATCAGACGGTTGACCGAGTCGATGTCCTGGTTCTCGAACTCGTCCATCTGCCGGATCATCGACTCGGACCAGTTCCATTTTCTGACATAGGCCTGCATGATGCGCGTCTTCTCGGTAAGCTCGATCTTTTCGTCCCCGTCCAGAAAACGCGAGAGGCGCGGGTCCACCTTCAGATAGAAGCAGATGGTCAGAAGGTCCGTGGCGTTGGCGTCGTTGACGATCGAGTTATAGTAATTGTATACATGGTTGAACATAATGACGTAGGAATCGATGTTCTGTATGGCGAGCTTCCCCTCGTGTACGTTTTTTTTGATTATGTTGCTGATAAACGGGTTGCTCCCCGTGCTGTGGAGATACCGCTCGAGCAGGCCGAGCTTGATGATCGACTTGAACGGATTGCCCAGCGACTTGAGCAGCTGGAAGAGCGCGGAGACCAGGAAATCCTCGCGCGGTATGGTGTAGAGGTTCCCCAGATCAACAAACTCGCCCGCGAAGTGGGTGTCGCGCGCGAC
The DNA here is from genome assembly GCA_964510075.1 of uncultured Leptospirales bacterium. Classification (GTDB taxonomy): domain Bacteria; phylum Spirochaetota; class UBA4802; order UBA4802; family UBA5368; genus MVZN01. The sequence goes on from CAZEAH010000142.1 coordinate 1,683, forward strand.
CTCGAGCCATTCCCGGTACACCGCGTCATTTGACCCGGCCGGCACCATCCACCAGAAAGGCGTTTTTCCGCTCACCACTATGGAGCTTCGAAAGAATTCCTCCTTGAGGAGCTCGCCGAGCGAGGTGCCGGAAAAATTCTCCTCGCTGTCGTCGTCGAAAACGTTGTTTCTCACCTTGTTAATATCATTCAGAAAGAAATGGACCTCGATGCCGAATTTTTCCTCTATCCAGTTCTCGATCACACGGCATTTCCCGCGGAACAGGCGCAGGGATCCCGGGTCGACACCCGCCTCGTCCGCGCACACCCAGTAATCGAAATCGGAATGGGTGGTGTAGGCTATCGTGCCGCCGCTGCCCATAAGGGCGAACATCTGGATGAAAGGCGTCTCCGGCTTCTGCGGGTTGAGGCTCACCGAGGGGAAATGCGCCTGCAGAAATGCCGCGCCCCGTTCGCCCAGATGGAAGCCGTGCAGTCCCTGCGGCATCCTGTCGCTCTGGACATACCCGGGAAGCCCGTGCAGGTTGTAGGCAAGCAGGAAGGGGATCGCCTCGAAAAGATCGATCGTCTTCTGATCGGTGATGGAGGAATAGAGGTTCGCCGTCTTTATATTGTTATATCGAAGGAACTTGTCCCTGTTCGCCCGTATCGTCTCGATTATCCGGGTTCTTTTATCGTTGTCCATGGCGATCACCCCGGGGGCCGTCGGTGCGCAAAAGGCCCCGCACCATCAGTTGAGCCTCACCGTGCGATAATGTCAAGGATTTGTATCCGCGCGCACGGCAATTTGCGGGGAACAAAAGCGCCGCGCGCACGGCGGACGAGGGCGCGTCAGAGGGACAATTTCAGACCGACGTTTACCGAGTGCGTTCGGAAAAACTCGCGGTCTCCGTTGTCGTACTTGCTGTTAAAATACTGGTACTCGGTGAACAGCCACAGGGGACCGTACAGCGTGTACGCAAGGCCTGCACCCGCCGTGCTCGTTGAGAAGAGCCGCCCCTTTGTGCGGCGTCCGCCGGAGTCGGGCTTCAAAATATAATGATCGTAGAACGAGAAGCCGCCTTTCCCGTACACCGCCAGGTCGGTCCCGGGAATCGAAATCTGAAGCGCGACCGAAAAACCGGTCGTCCGCCGGATAACGTCCGTATCGTCCCCGTCCTTTCGGGTGTCGAGCACCGAGGAGTTGTGAAAGAGCCCCGCTCCGAGCTGGACCGGGTACAGGGCCGTGGTGAGGTGCGCGTGACCTCCGAACTGGAGCCCGTCGGCCCCGTCGGTATCGCGCGCCGGGTAATAGACCATATGCCTGCCCCAGGCGTATCCGCCGTAACCCGCGACCTCGACGATCGCGTACGCCCCCGACGGGGCCAGTGAAACGAGCAGTACGGCGAGAACAAAGGTCATGATCTTTTTCATCGCAGACTCCGTTATTGAATATATTCGTCCCGCCAGCCGGTTCCTACGCGCCGAGAAGGCAACGCAGTTCGCCGAGCACCGCCGCGAGTACCTCGTTCCGTTCGATCTGCTGGGCCGCGCGAAGAAGCTCCAGGCTGTCCACGGGCGCGGCCTGTGTCATGGCGATCGTCATGTATTGAAGGCGGTTTATCTTGCTGTGCAGCCATCCGGTCAGAACGGCCGGGTCCCGATCGGCCGGCACTCCGGCGCAGGCCGGATCGTCGCATTCGGCGAGGGCCTTGAGGGCCTCAACGATGAACCGGTAGCGGTGATCGTCCGGCATAAAATCACCGTGAGCCCGGCGAATGATGCGCTTGAGCTCCGGGGGCGCCCCGTCAAGGGGCCTCCACGCGAGCCCGTTTTCCGTTGCGCGAAGCTCGAAGTAGCCGAGGTAGTCCCCGGCGGCCTGCCGTACGGTTCTCATATCGCATTCCTGTATCTTTATGATTGCCGCCGGTCCTTCCTCCGGCGGATCGAGAGTATCACGGGCCATCGGCCTGTGCAAGCACAAATGCGGCGCTTCACGCTCAGCCGCGGCGTACGACATCGCCGGCGAGTACCCCCTCCACGAACGTACCGCGCCGGAGCACGGAACGGCCGTTTATCATCACGTGCTCGATCCCCTCGGGGAACACATCGGGAGTGTGGAAATCGGCCCGGCTTCCCAGACGGGCCGGGTCGAACACCACGACGTCCGCGTGATATCCGGGAGAAAGCTTTCCCCTCTTCTCCAGCCCCATTATGGAGGCCGGAAGAGAGGTGACCTTTCGTATCGCCTCTTCCATGGAGAGCATTTTTCTGTCCACGGCGAAAGCGTGAATAAAGCGCGGAAAGCAGTCGTAGAACACGTGCGCGGGACGCCCCACCGGGCGAAGGATCGCGTCGGTCGACGGCATGGAAAGCGGATAGGTGAACCCGGCCCACATCGAGCGGAAGACGAAGGGGTCGTCCGGCACGGTGGGCGTGTGGAACACGAGCACCTGTCCATTTTCTTCTATAAGAAGGTCGCAGATTACGTCGAAGGGGTCAGCCCCCACCTTCCTTCCGATCTCGGGAAAGGTCAGGCCCTCCATCCAGCGGTTGGCCTCGGTGGGGACCGCCATCACGCGGAGGCCGTCCCAGCCGGTCATTTTCAGATAATTGAACGACCACGTGGCGCCGTCGCGGTGGGGCCAGTCGGGCTCGACGTGGCGTATGTCGCGCAGAACGCGCTTCCGGAAAGAACGGTCGGCCAGCCGCTCGAGCGCCTGCGCCCTGCTGCCCTCGGAAACGTACGGAGGCAGAAACGCGAGCAGCTCGGTGAATCCCTGCGAGGTGAG
>CAZEAH010000142.1:4462-7194 GCA_964510075.1 uncultured Leptospirales bacterium
TCGACCCCCTCTTCCCTGCGTTTTTCGATCGTCCGGATCTTCGGCACCAGCCCTTTCTCGACAGGGATGGGAATCCCCAGTCTGTTGTACGCGAAGGAACCGAGCCGCACGGCCTGCCTGGTGAGCCCCGCCATACCGCGCGTATAGGGCTGCCAGTACAGGTGAGAAATCTGTATCCGCACGCCGCTTCTCCTCCCCACCTCGAAGACCTCCTCCATGGCAAGGTCGAGCGTGTGCGAATAGCTTCGCAGGTGCGAGGTGAAGATGCCGCCGTGTTTCTTCAGCACCGAGCCCAAGCGCACCAGCTCGTCGGTGTCGCTCATGGAGCCGGGGAAATACTGCAGTCCCGTGGACAGCCCCAGGCATCCCATCTCCAGCGACTCTTCCAGCATCCGCTCCATCTCCCGCGTCTCGTCGGGAAAGAGCAGGCGGGTCTGAAGACCCGACGCGGCGATGCGGAGCGTCCCGTGCCCGGCGAGCATGCCCATGTTGAGGAGCATGCCCTTTGCCCGCACCATGTCGAAATATTCTGCGGGCGTGCGCCAGGTGATGATGTCGGCCATGGGCCGCCCGGAAAGGTTTTCCAGGTGCGCCGCGACAAGCGCGCGGTTTTTCTCGGGGACACAGGCGGCGGAAAAGCCGCAGTTCCCGCCGATGAAGGTGGTAACGCCCTGCATCACCAGCGGCTTCAGCACACGGTCGTGGTCGGAGAGCGGCATGACGAAATCCGCGTGCGAATGGATGTCGATAAAGCCCGGAGCGATGACCATTTCTGTCGCGTCCACGGTTTCGCGCGCCGTCGCGTCGCCGAGCGCACCGATCGCCCGGATGCGCCCCCCCTTTACGGCAAGGTCGCCCCTCTGGCCGGGCCTGCCGCTTCCGTCGATGATGGTTCCGTTTCTGATAAGCACATCGTCCATGACGTCCTCCGGGAAACGAGACATATAACTACCGGTCCCGCTCTGTGTAGCACGGCGGCGGACTCGCTGTCAACAGTTTATGACGCGCCGCCGGTACTCGTTCAATATACTCTTGACGTCGACCGTCCGGATCACTATGCTTGGAAAACTGACGACTGGCCGGTCCGCACGGCCCCGACATATAGCGAACGACGAGATGAAGATCAAATCGACCACACTGTGTGCGCTCCTCGCCGGGGGCGCGCTCGCGCTCATCGCCGCATGCGCGACGCTGTACGGCGTCTATTTTAAAACACCCGACATCTCCACGGGCGTCATCATGCTTCAAGGTCCGCGGAGGGAAATCATCATCCGGCGCGACGCGCTCGGCGTTCCGTTTATCGAGGCGGCCGACGAGGACGACCTCTTTTTCGGGGCGGGATTCGCCGCGGCGACCGACCGTCTGTGGCAGATGGAGGTGATGAGGACCGCCGGCCGCGGACGGCTCGGCGAATTCCTCGGACCGGACGCGCTCCCCCTGGACCGGTTCCTGCGTTCGCTCGATATCGCAAGCGCCGTGGGCGGGGCCCTTTCCGCCATAGACGCGCGCTCGCTCCGCATCCTCGAACGCTACTCCGAGGGCGTAAACGCCTTTCTGCGCGCCCAAAAACTTCCCGCCGAGTTCGCCCTCACGCGGCACCGTCCCGCTTCCTGGACGCCCGAGGATTCGCTTTACGTCTTCGCGATGCTGAACCTCGGCATTTCGTACAACTTTTGCGAAGAGATCAACTTCCTGTTGCTCGCGCGCCGCGCGGGGTACGACAGGGCCGCGTGGCTCGTGCCCGTCTACCGCGACGAGGACATCCCCTTCGACGAGGCCGCCAAGCTCGCCGGCCTGCTGGACGGACCTCTGGCCGCCGTGGGCATGGAAGGTCGCCCGGGCGGACTTCCAATCGCGTCGCTGTTCCCCGGCCCGCCGCCGGCCTCGAACAACTGGGCAATATCGGGACGCCGCACAAAAAGCGGGCGGAGCATCGTCGCCAACGACACGCACCTGGTCGTATCCATTCCCAATTCGTGGATGATGATGCACCTGCGCTGCCCCGGCTACGACGTGGCCGGCGTGGCCGTGCCGGGAATTCCGATCGTCACGCTGGGCTTCAACGGGCGCGTGGCCTGGGGGGCGACGATGGTGATGGCGGACAGCCAGGACCTTTTTGTCGAAAAGACGCGCGCGGGCGAAAAGGGCCGCGAGTACCTGTACCGCGGCCGCTGGTATCCGGTCGCCGAACGGAAGGAGCTCATCCGCGTAAAGGGACGGAAGCCCGTCGAGATCGTCATGGGCCGAACGCGCCACGGCGTACTGATAGACGAGGCGCTGGCCGCCCTGCCCTTCGAAGCGGAATCGCCGATCCAGCCGGTCAGGCTGCGCGAGGGCTATGCCCTGGCGCTCTCCTGGCCGATAGAGGACAGCGCCGGGACCTTCCGCGGCTTCGACCTGCTCTGCCGAGCGCGAAACGCGGCCGAGGCGCGCGAGGCCATGCGGAGCATCGGCGGCATTTATCTCAACATCGTCTACGGCGACGCGGACACCGTCGCCTGGCAGGTGACGGGCAGGTACCCCGTACGGAAAAAGGGTACGGGCCAGCTTCCCTCACCCGGCTGGGACGGCGAGTACGACTGGATCGGCTGGCTTCCCTTCGAGCGGCAGCCCCACGCGACGAACCCGGGCCGCGGATTTGTCGCGACCGCCAATCATCGCACCGTTCCGCGCGGCCACGCGGCGCGACTCAGCGCGTCGTTGGCCTCGGTCGCGCTCGAGAGCATCGTGCG
>CAZEAH010000143.1:0-7158 GCA_964510075.1 uncultured Leptospirales bacterium
GAGCATCGGTAGGCCGTGTCGGAAGCAAGGCTAAGGTTTTCGAGGCGGGGGAGCAAGGGGTGTTAACATAAGGGGTCAGAGCCTTAAATGGACTGAGGAATAGCCGGGGAAAGCAGGCTCAGACCCTATATTCTATATCTTGCATGTCCGATCCTTTTGCCAGAATGTCAGATGAAATAGAGAGATTGTGTTTAAATAATGTCTTCCCATTCGCTTTATGCGTATGATATGGAAATGAATTCGAACAGGCTTTAACGGGAATGTATATTTCAGATATCGTATTAGGTGAATACCGTTAGTGCAGTCAAAGGGAACCTGCCCGATCCCAGCCGGGTTATTCCAGATGAAAGTTTGATGAGTGGCGCGGGCTAGAAAAGCAGCGCCAGTCGCTTGCGATATGCTTCCTCGTAATAGAGAAATGCTTTTACTCTTTCCTCAAACGTTTTCCCGAGTGCGAGAAAGTAATCGTGAAGTGAAATCCGTACCGGCGATTCGTGGTTTTCGATAAGATAACTGTTTATACTCCCGTATGGATATGAGCGCGGGTTGGATGCCAGGCTTTTCCTCACCGGATTGAAGGCAAGGTACCACAGAAGCCATAACAGATACACCACAGGCCTGTCGGAAAATTCGATGATCGTATCTCCGAAGCGCTCGTTCCAGAAGGGGCCGCTTCGTCCGCGGGCGCGATTGTATTTCTCGGCGAACCTGGCCTTTATATATTGCATGATTGTGGAAATCGAGGCCTCGTTTTCCCTTGTCTTTATAATAAAATGAAAGTGATTGTCCATGATCTGGTAGGCGATGAGGTCAAAGCTGTACTTCTCCTGTGTCTTCGTCAGCACCTTTACAAGCAGGTTCGATGCGAAGGTGGTTCGAAGCAGTGCCCTCTTCTCGATACAGCGGCAAAAGACATGATGGGTGATGCCGGGGGTGGTGATGCGTGTTGGTCGTGGCATGAATACCTCCTTGGTGTGGACCGTCTATAGGTATTACGTTTCCGGTGGGGCGAAAGTTAAAAGTTTTTGCCTCGGCGCGAAAAAAAGGCTCTGACCCCTTTTCCTCCTGGCGGAGTTAAACATGGTGTAAACATCTTGACAGATCATATAAAATGTTGATATTCTCGGTCAATTTTCGCTTTGAGCGAGGCTTAACAGGTGTATCGCCGGAAAGCGGATACAAAAGCGCGAGCCGAAGGGAGCGGTGGGCATTCGATTGACGCGGTGCTCGGGCGTATACAGAGGCGCGTTCTGGGCGGGGCCTCCCTCGAGGAGATTATCGATTCGCTCTTCAGGGAGATTCGTCGTATTGTTCCCTGCGACCGTATCGACATCGCCTTTATCGAAGAGGGAGGGACCAGGCTGCTGCTTCATCATACGCGGGCACGGTATTCGCCCATCCATCTGATGCCCGGTTTCGCCTCGGACATCGTGGGCAGCGCCGTCCATGCGGTATTCCTTAAGGGGAAGAACCGTATAATCAGGAATTTCATCCATTATCTGCGGAAGTATCCTCAGAGCGAATCCGCCAAGCTCCTTCTTAAAGAGGGGATCCATTCCAGCATGGCCTGTCCCTTTTACGCGGACAGGCGGCCGATCGGGCTCATATTCTGCCGGTCACGGCAGCCCGGCGCATATACTTCGGCCGAGGTGCGTCTGCTTGGCAGGATAGCGGCAAGTATCGGGTACGCGCTGGAAAAGGCGTATCATATCGACCGCCTGACGGACGCGCTCCACGGCTATCTGGAGATGCTGAGCTTCGTAAGCCACGAGATGAAGAGTCCGCTCTCGTCGATAATAACGCTCGGCAACACCCTTCTTTCCGGATATTTCGGGCCGGTGAATCCCGACTGCATCGACAAGGTGGAGCGGATGATTCGGAAGGCCGAATACCTTCATGCGGTCAGCGAAAAATATCTCAACCTCTCGCGTTTCGAAACCGGCAGCTTCGACGCGTACCCCCGATCGGTGGATTTCGTGCGGGAGGTGCTCAATCCCGCGATCGAGATCGTTCACCCCCAGATAGAGGCGCATACGATCGATTTTCTCATCGAGTGCCCGGCCGAACTGCCGGACATCACCTGCGATCCCGAGCTCATGAGGATCGTGCTGGTCAATCTTGTCGGTAACGCCGTGAAATACGGTAATCCCGGGGGGATGGTTACGGTCACCGCGGCCAAAATGCCGCATAAACGGCTGCGTGTTTCCGTGTGGAACGAAGGGCCGGGATTCTCGGACAGCGAAAAAATCAGGCTTTTCAAGAAGTTTTCACGGCTGGATAGCCCTCATTTGAAGGATAAAAAGGGCTCGGGGATCGGATTATACCTCTCGTGGCATATTATCCAGCTGCACGGCGGCAAGATATGGGCCGAGTCCGAGCCGGGCGTGTGGGCGCGTTTCTCGTTTGAGATTCCGGAAGGGCTCGATTTCTGCATTATCGATTGAGGGCTCTGACCCCCTACTTATTCCCTCGGTGGCAACTTCCAGCGTAGTGAAATCCAGTGTGTTTCGGCCGAACTCGTGATTCTGTGCTAATGAGGCTCTGACCCCATGCCACTCCATGCCACGCATTAATCTGGGTGGGCTCTGACCCCCTCTCAACTGCATATACCCAATTACACCGGCAGGGCTCTGACCCCTGTCTCCGCGCTACCGCACCGGAAATGAGGCTCTGACCCCTTCCCGCCGCCCGGCCCGGTCACTGCCGCACCGCGCGGCGCACCATGCGAAGCATGTTCTCGTGGTGGACCTCGTCCTCCTTTTTCTCGCGGTGGCATACCTCGCACGAGCGGTTTGCCCCGATTGCGTAGGGCATGTTGCCGTACTGGAGCGGCTGGATGTTGTCGCGCCGCGCGTTATAGGGATTGCGCGCGGGGTATTCCGCGTGCGGCGAGTTATGGCAGGCCACGCAGCGCAGGCTGCCCGTGTTGTCGGTGCGGTTACGGTAGAGTTCGGCCGCCTCAGCCGTCCAGACGTTGAAGGCGGAGGGATCGGCCGCGGGTTTCTTGAAATCCACGTGGCAGGTCAGGCAGTCGGGTTCGTTGATCCACGGCTTTCGAGGCTTGATGTCGGTTTTCGCTCTGACGGCCTCCGGCCGCAGGTGTTTGACGAGCGACGCCGCGGAGGGTTTGCCCTCCTCGGCGCGGAGGAGCGAAATGGCGTGATCGCTCATGCCGCCGTGGCAGTTGACGCAGGTGATTCCCTTCGAGGCGTGCACGCCGCGCGCGCAGCGCGTGGCGCCGGTCCGGTGCGTCGGGTGACACAGGCCGCACGCGTCGGCGCCTTTTACCGGTACGTAGTTGGCGTGCAGACCGTGGACGGAGGCCGATAAGCTCATCCGTTTCCCGTCGCCCGGGGCTTTCAGCGCGGGATCGGCGTGACAGGACTGACAGAGGCGCGGTTTACCTTTTTCGGCACGGGCCAGAAGGTCCGTGCCTCGGGCGCGGTCGTGCTTTCTCAGTATGTCGCGGGCGGTGTCGTCGGCGCTGCCTGAAATATTTTTCCAGCGCCAGGGGCCGCCGTGGCAGTTGCGGCATCCCATCTCGGTGGAGACCGGCGCGACCGTCCGGGTTGTCGCCAGGACCTTCCCGCTGGAGGGGGCCTTCGCCTTCACCGTGAAGAGGGGATAGGGGTTGAACGTTCCGGCGTCCGTGTAGGGGAGCACCGGTATGCCGTCGGCCGTGAAGGACATTGTGTCTGCGTTATGCGTAAACTCTCCCGCGATCCCTTTTCCGGTAAGCCCGGTGTCGGGAGCGGGTTTTTCCCCGAAATTATCCCATGCGAATTCCCAGAAGCGTGTGTGCCGCGACGGGCGTTCGAAACCAGGCTCGACCGCGTACGAAATGATGACGTTTTCGGTGACCACCTCGGGGGTGGACCCGCGTTTGACGAGCAGTGCCTCGAGCGTATTTGCCGGAGGGAGTATGACGAACCACGGGTCGCCGTCGGAGACGCAGTGCATGCCCAGGTCGTTCCAGGCCAGGAGCACGTAGTCGTCGTTTTTCGGGTCGAAGGGCGGCGTCGCGGCGTCGGCGAGCGGGCGTACGGCCGCGGGTTAGGGGCGCTCGTCGAGCGCGCCGCCGTTTAAGCCGCTTACAATGTAGGCGGCCAGGGCCTCCTTCTCGGCCCGCGTGCCGACGAAGCGCGGCATATACGGCTTGGCCGTTCCCTGCCCGGTGAGCTGGGAGAGCATTCCGAGATAGGTGAAGGAGCGCGTTCTGGGGATGATGTCGTTGCGTATTCCGCCCGCGGTGTGGCAGGGGTAGCACTGTATGCGGTAGAGCTCGCGTCCCGCCTCCATGGTGTTGTCCGGCGTAAGCGCGCGTACGCTCGCCCAGCGCGCGTTGGGCAGCACCCCCTCGCGGTTGAGCCGCTCCTCGTCCTGAACCAGAATGGAGGTGGAGTACATGTACCCGCCGATTACATACGGCTTTCTGCTTATCTCGCGCACGTATTCGAAGCCTCCCATCCACGACAGGCCTATGAGGACAAGGACCGCCGTAATCGCCTTCTGCGCGGCGCGGCCGCTTCGAAGCGAAAGCGCGAGTCCCCCGGCGAATATGAGGACTGACGCGATAACGACCGTGCGGACGTAGATGCCCATCTCGGGATTGACTATAAATGCCGTATAACGCACTTCGCCCGGGACCGCGTAAAGATACCATGCGCCCGAAATGACGAGTCCCGTCATGGGATAGAGAAGCCACTTCGTGCAATAGCGCATCATCCGCGTCCGGAACTCGCCCTCCTCCATGCGGACGGCGGTGACGTAGCCGAAGAGCCCGGCGAACATGAACGAGGCGAACGAACGGAACACGGTCGAGGGGATGAAGCCGGGATTGAGGAACCCGTCCCAGAAGGCGCGGCTCTCCGGCCAGGCTCCCGGCGTGAGCATGAAGCTCAGGATGCCGTTCACCACCAAAAGGCTCATCCACGCGAAGACGAAATAGAGGAAGGCCGCTTTGAGGCGGAGGTGGCGCTTCATGGTGTCGAAATAATAATGATAGATGAGGAGCGCCGCGATCTCTCCCAGGAAGAAGGTCCATTCGATGCCCCAGGCGAAGACGAAGTTATGGATGAGCGCGGAGGTGGCGGCGGGGCTGACGAGACCGATGATGAACCAGATGCCGACGCCCGATACGCCGCCGAAGACCATGGTGAGCAGGAGGAAAAACCAGTTGTGCTTTCGCAGGTAATCATCGAGCGCGGCGCTGCCTTCGAGGAGCGCCTTGCGGTCGGTGAGCCAGATGAACATGCCCCCGCCGACGGCGAAGTGCGCGATATAGACGTGCAGCACCGATATGAGCGCGATGAGCGATCCGCCGCTGAAGAACCCGGTTTCCCATGTTGGATAGTTCATCGCCCGTCCCTCCCTTCGCCCGAAACGGGCAGCATCGCGATCATGCGCCGGACGGCGTAAGCCATGCCGGCCACGGCGAGAAGAAAGAGCGCCATCACGCCGTACTGCGGTTCGAGCCGGAGATCGGCGGGCCTGAAAAATTCCAGCAGAAAGGCGCTTCGCAGGTTGGCCCGGTTGATCACCATAAGCACCACGACCGCGGCAAGGGAGGCCGTCGCCGGAATGACACGGCCGCGCAGGGCGAAGCCGACCGACGCGACGGTGAGGATGACGCCGAGCGCGAGCACCAGGGTGTACAGTGAATTCTCGCCCAGGAAGAGGCGCATGGTTTCCGCCGGGAGCGAGAGGAGGAACCAGAGCCCCCCGGCGATCTGGATGACTGTGGCGAAGGCGAATATCCGCAGGCCTTTACGCACCGCGGGAGCGGATTCGGCTTTGCCCGACCGGTGCGCGCGCAGGGCGCCGTAGAGCCCGGCCACGGCCACCGATGCCACCAGGAAGTGGACATAGCGCGGCACGAGGGTCGGGTCGGAAAGGTTGAGCATTGTGCCCGAGCGGTTATCGAAATACGCCGTCCATGATTGCGGATGGAGCATGAACGTCATGTTGTTGACGAAGATAAAGGCGATATACATGAGCGCGATCACCGAAACCGCGAGCGCCGCGGCGCGGAGTGTTCCGCCGCCTCCTCCGGTGTGGACGTACGCGCCGTAGTACGCGATGATGAGCACCGGGATCACGAGTATCCACCAGACCGCCATGAGGATGGAGCTGGTGTAGAGGAGGTGCCCGTAAAGGACCTGGGCGAAAAGGAGCGGCGCCACGCCGAAATTTATGCCGAGCGCGAGCGCGCTCGTGATCCCCGGGACCTCGAACGCGACGGTGGGGGGCCGTTGTGAGGTTATGCGTGACCCGATCGCGAGGATGCTTCCGCCCACGACGATGTTTATAAGGATGAAATGCGCGGAGAGCGCCGCGATGAGGAGAGCCTCGAACAGCCACCACGGCGCGGGTATGGCGTCGGCCGCCGGAACGAGCGATAGTGCTTCCATGTCGCGCTCCTTTCTGTTGTCGGGCCGCGTGTAACGGCTGCCTGAGGACCTCGCCGCCGGTGCGGGATCAGCCCGGCCCGTGATTTACAGAAGAACCCGTAAATATGAATAGTCAATACAATTTCAAACCCATGACGTCGCGCGCCTAAATGATTTGACAGGGGATTTTTCCGGTGCTAGGCTTTAAAAAAACGGGTTCAATCGGCGGATTTCCGCTTTCAGTGGACATACAGGTGAGGGCGCCGCGAAAGCGGCGGCGAGATGCGCGATTTGTTGCCGACCCGAAGGGGCGGAGCGTCATGCCAGGATCGCCGCGCCTGTCGGAGCGGCCTTCTTGGGGTATGATCGGTCGCGCCGTACGAAGGCGGCAACACGGGGAGAGCGCATGCAGGGAGCGGGCGTCATCATTGTTGAGGACGAGTCCATCATCGCGATGGATATCGAGACCGTGCTCGGTCAGCGGGGGTACCGTGTGCTGGCGACCGTCTCCGACGCGGACGAAGCCGTGCTGAAGACCGGGGAGCTTTCCCCGGACATTGTCCTCATGGACATAGTGCTCGACGGCGAAAAAAGCGGTATCGAGGCGGCCCAGCGCATCACCGCACTGTATGACGTTCCGGTGCTTTTCGTCACCTCCCACGCCGACGAGCATACCGTTCGGCAGGCGCGCGAGACGGGGCCGTACGGCTATATCCTCAAGCCGGTGAGCGACGCCGAGCTCGTCATCTCGGTCGAGATGGTCCTCTAC
>CAZEAH010000144.1:0-7158 GCA_964510075.1 uncultured Leptospirales bacterium
GTCGAAAGCGACCATCTCCATGTCGCGGCACAGGCTCTCCATATCGATTACCGGATAGTGGGGGGTCGGGTAGAGGTTGGTGGTCACCCACTGGTCCTTCCGGATATTCGCGCGTAAAATTTTCATCTGCATGTCGACGAATTCGACGGCGGAATCCGAGCAGAAGCGATCATAATCGAGCGCGAGGCCCGGACTCTGTATGCTGGACACCTGTTTCCTCGGCACGGGCACCTGCTCGAATTTGTCGTAGCTGGTGCCCCAGAATACCGTGCCCCATTCGTCGTTCATGGCCCGTACGTTCCGGTACTTTTTCCGGAGCCATTCCGGCCATCTGCGAATACACGTCGGGCAGACGCACCGGTCTGAACCCTCATGGCCGATCTCATTGTCGATCTGCCAGCCGATGACGGCGGGGTGTTTACCATACCTGCGCGCGACCGCTTCGACAATCCTCGCCGCGGCCTTGCGGTATGTCTCGGAGTTGTAACAGGCCTGCCGACGCGTTCCAAAGTCACGGTAGATGCCGGAAGGGTGTATTTGCACCATTCCCGGATCTTTTGTATACAGCCAGGCGGGAAAGGTGGCCGTCGGCGTTCCCAGAACGACGGTCAGGCCGTTGGCGGCCGCCAGGTCTATCGCCCCGTCGAAGAGGGAAAAATCGAATTCCCCCGGGCGCGGCTCGAGGAGCACCCAGGCGAACTCCATCATCCTGACCGATCTGAACCCCATTTCTTTCATTCGCCGGAAATCGGCTTCCCACAGCGAACGGTCCCATTGCTCGGGATAGTAATCGACGCCAAACAGTACGCCTTTTTCTTTATTCACTCGTTCTCTCCGTATTCATCCGGGTTTTCGTCCACTACAATCCAGTTTATACCCGGGCACCGACCTTGTTGCCACTATTAATTTTGCTAAATCCGTATAAAATGGTACAATTGATTAGTAATATTTATCGGAAAGATCCATGCCGGGAATTTCCGGGGGAGACTCCAATGGCAGCCACGAAGTACACCGCGCGGCAGGTTCTCGAGATACGGGGCGCATTTCTTTATTTCATACTCATGACCGGCGCCTCGATGCTCGCGGTCATTTTTCAGCTCATAGCGAGGGTCAATATACGCGGCATCATCGGGCCTATAGCGGTAGGGCTCACAGTCAGCATACTCTCGTATGCCATCTATATTAGGAAAAAGAGACTGAAAAAAGTCGCGCTACTCTCATGGATAGTGGCATCCCTCGGCGTCACCCTGCCGCTTCTGGCTAAATACAATTACGCGAAGATCATGGACTGGCGCTATTCCGCCGAATCGTATCACATCTATACGATCGCAATATTTTTTATAGTCTCCCTTCAGTTTCTCTATAATCGAAGGATTCTAATTTTCTTTTCTTTGTTCGCCTTTATAAACTGGGTGGTCTTTCTTTTCATCGCTGCCGATAACGGTGTGGCAATGCACAGACTCTCCACCATTGACGGCAAACCGGTGCACGATTTCATCATCCTCCGCGAGGTATATTTCATGACGCTGATGGCGATCATCGTCTACATCGCTTACAGGAATATTCCGATAATCGACGAATACGACGCGCGCACCACCGAACAGCTCAAAATCATCGAACGACAGAACCAGACTCAGAACGAGATAGTGCACGAGATCAACGCTAAGATGGCAGCCCTCTTCGAGCAGGTCGAGGAGCAGAACAGGGTGATCGTCGATTTCAACGAGAAGATCCAGAGCCAGGCCTCCACCTTCGAGGAGATCTCGGCCACACTCGAGGAGCTTCTCGGGTCGGCCGAGAACATCTCCGGCGCCGCCGGCGAGCAGATCGACGAGAACAGAAAGATGGAGACCATCATTGACGAATTCAGGAACATCCAGGGAGAGACCAAGAGCAACCTGGATCTGTCGCTCGGCAGCATCGGCCAGGTCGTGGACAAAACGACCGCCGGCAAGGAGCGTCTCGAGGAAGTGGAGCGCTTCATCGCCGCCATCAGCGAACAGAGTGCGCGAATATCCGAGACCGTTTCCATCATCAACGAGATCGCCGACAAGATCAACCTGCTCTCGCTCAACGCGAGCATCGAGGCCGCGCGGGCCGGCGAGCACGGAAGGGGCTTCGCCGTCGTCGCCGACGAGATCGGCAAGCTCGCCGTACAGACCACCGACAGCATTAAGGAAATAGAGAACGTTCTGCGCTCCAACACCGATACCACGCGACGCGGCGTGGAGATCATCCGTACCGCGACGTCCCTCATCAAGGGAATGATAGGCAATATGGAGGACAGCTCGAATACGATCAAGATCCTGAAAGAGAGCATATTCGTCGAAGAGCGCTACACCGCCGTCATCATCGATCAGACGCTGAAAAACCTGGACCTCGCGAAGGGTATCGGAACCGCCACCGACGAGCAGAAGATCGCGATAGAATCCACCACCAGGGCGGTGGACCACATCAACGAGCTCATGGCGGAAATGGTCAAGGGCGTTACCGCTATGGCGGACTCGTCCAGGCTCATTTTCGAAAACGCGAAAAACCTGGTGCGCATAGCCGAACACGCCGCCGGGCAAAGAAGCTGAATCCATCAACTCCTTTCGGGCAGATACCGCAGGGGATCGACCGGTTTTCCCCCCCTGCCTATCTGAAAGTGTATACTCCGGCTGCCGTCGTCGATCCTGCCTATAACGACGCCCGAGGTGATCTTTTCTCCTTCCTTCACGCGTATTTCACCCATGCGCGAATACACGGTTACGAAACGCTCATCGTGGGATATTATCACATAGCGGCCGTAACCGCGCATGTCGCCGATCCGCTTTACAGTCCCCGGAGCGGCCGAAACCACGGTGGCGCCCGGGCTTCCCGTTATCTCCACGCCCAGCGGCTTGACACCCTCGGCCGAATCCCTCCTCACCGCGAGTACGCGCGGCAGCGGCCATCGGAAATCTACCTTCGCGGACTGTCCGGGCGATACGGCCGCGGGCCCTTTTACCGCGGATGAACGGGCACCGGAGCCCGGTATTCTCAGCCTCATGCCCACTTTAATTGAGTCGTTTTTCTTTAATCCGTTGAGGGCGGTTATTTCGTCTATTGTGCAGCCGTGCCGCCTGGCAAGGCTGTAGAGGGTATCGTTTTTTTTAACCGTGTAGGTCGTTACAGGGGCACTGGAAGCGACTGTTGTGCGGGGCAGGGCCCGCGCTTTTCCGACCGAGGCGTTCTTTAACGGACCGTGCGAAATGGAAACACCTTCTTTTTTATTGGTCCCCTTACGGTTTTCCCTGCCGGGCATGTTCGCCTGGATTTGGTCATTGTCGCCGGCGTACCCCCCGTCGTACTCATCGTCCTCGTCTCCGGCAGAATAATCGAATCCGCTTTCATTAACGACCGCCTCTTCATCACTCCAGCGGTGCAGAATGGTTACATTTCCGGAGGTCCTGTATTCGTGCCCCGGGGCATATAGCTCCCGCTCTCGGCGCACGGACGCGCCGTGAGGCGGGGCGCAGTACGTTCCGCCGGAAAAGACGAGCAACGCCAGCCAGGCGATGGCGCACATCCCTGTTGCCTTCACGGAACAACTCCTTTCGTTCCTGGCGCGCGAGAGGCCCTTCCGCTGCCCCGGCGCGGCCGCATGAGCATAGTATCCCTTTATCTAAATATCGGCTCTGCGTTCTTTATAGTTGAGCTTTTTTTCGATTTGATTGCGCCCGCTGCAACAAGCAGGGTGCGCCGGCTGATATCTACTCGCCGCCCGCGGTCGTAATCGTCAGTTTCCCGTGTCGCACGTTTTTTATGGACAGGAGGCGGTCCGCTATCTTTTTTACCACCTGGGAAGGACCTTTGAGGATAAGAACCTCAAGGCAGTTGTGCTCGTCGAGGTGAACGTGCACGGCGGAGATGATATTCCGATAGTTATCATGCTGGATGTCGTTAAGCCGGTCTGCGATTTCACGCACCTCGTGGCTGTAGACGAGCGTGAGCGTCCCTATCACCTCGGACGCGGGGGAAGATGTCTCCTCGCGCACAAGAGCGTCCCGAATGAGGTCCCTGATCGCCTCCGACCGGTTGACGTAGCCTTTGTCGGAAATCAGGTTGTCGAACTGCTGGAGCAGCCTCTCCTCTATAGAGACTCCAAAGCGAAGAATCCTGTTTGCCATCGGGTCCGTCCTGGTAATACTGATTTATTCCAGTCTAGCATGTTCGTGTCGCCTGTCAAGTATGCATAACCGCATCATATCCGGTTTTAAAATGGACGGAGCGCTCGGGCGATACGTCATTATTTTTTTCAGGACGCCGCATATAGTATTGACAGCCGATTTTCGTCCATATAGTATGATGCCGGTGGTTTTCGGAACCATGCCGCAAGGCCGTTCGCCGATCACAACAGCCACGAGGAATATTTTATATGCCACAGACCAGCGAAAAAAACGGCCAGAGCTCGCCGCCATCCCGGCGCCTTTCGCCAAAAAAGGCGAATTCCTCCACCAAAATCTTCAACCTCATAATGGAGTACCGAGAGTCCAGGCTCTTCCAGTGGATAAAGCTCCATCCGGAAATATCAATCGGGATTGTGGCGCTCTGGGGGATGCTCATCATTATTTTCTTTCTCTGGTTTATCTTTTCCATGGTCCCCGGTTAACCGAAACGCACCTCAAAGACCTCACGCCGAATCACCCCGGCTTTTCAACGATTATGTGTTGCCGCTCGGCATTCTGTATGCGCTCGCAGAATTCCACGAACTTATTGTAATCGGCCGGTTCTATCCTGGCCGCAGCGACATGAACCTCTTTCTCTACGATGAGTTCTGATTCGCCCGCAGTTTTTGAAACGCGTATCACGGCGTATCCGAATGCGCTTTTCACGACGTCGTGCCTGGCAATCACGGCGCCTCTGTAGGTTTCCGGCAGCCGAAAGCGATACCGTTCAGATTCATTTACGGGTCGTACGATGTAGTATGGATGAGTCCGCGCGCTCCCGTCAACATGGGCGAGAACCTCGCTCGCGTTGAGTACAGGTGTCAGGACTATCCTGTCGGGAGTAACGGTGGCAAGGGAGAAAGTTCTGCCCTTTATTCTCAGGTCGAGCGGCGTGTCCACGGTATCGAGTCCTTTCACTGTGAAATCGTCGAGGCTGAACGCCGGAAACATCCTCCCGAGCAGACGGTTGGCCATCTCCTCCCTCGTCATGGCGTCCTGGAACAGGGAGCGCGCATCCTCCCTGCCGCCGTAAAAGCGGACCGCGCCCTCGAAGCCTGCGTTTCCGCCCTCGTCAAGACGCATGCCAAGGTCAATCCTGCTCCCGTCCATCCTCGATCCGGCGACAGTGCGAATCTCTGCGCCGTCCCGAATAACGACAAGCGCGTCCGACCCCTCAAGTGCCGGATCGACCAGTCCGTATCCGTTATATGGCCGTGAAAAATCCATCCACACCCCGCCCCGGCGGTCTATCGGTATATACAGCAGGACATGGGTAAAGGCAAACGGGGACACAAAAGCGCCGAGGTCCGGGAAACCCCTTTCAGCGGCGAAGGCAAAATACGCGCGTATCCCGAGACATTCCAGAATCGCCCTGGCAAGCACCGCCTTGTCCTCCGGAGTACCCCTTTTTTTAATATGGGTGCCGGCCGCGCTGTCCGGGTAGTACAGAACATTCCCGAGGGTATCGATCTCCCGCGAAACGAACGCGTACACGGCGCGCAGAGAATCGCGGATATCTCCGGACGCGAATTTCGCCCGTACGGCATCGGGTTGAAGATCGGATGAGCCGCGTACCAGAGAGCCGTACCACCTGACGAAATCATTTTTCTCACGCATGGTCGAAATCGCATAGACCGGCAGGCGGCCAAGCCGGTTGCCCATCGACCGTTCCGCACGGACGGGAGGCCGGCTGTCGATCCTTATCGAATATTCGATCATCCCCTCGCTCCTGGAGTGAGACACCCGCCCTCCGGTAAAGGCCATGCGTACGTCCATGTCCTCCGGGGCTGTGACGATGCACGAAAAGACACCAAGCGATTCGTCAAAATCATGCGTCGCGAGCAGGGGGGTTGCGAAAAATCCCGAATCCCCCTGCAGGGCGAACGGGTTGTCCACGAAATAGGATACATGTATGATCGAACGTTCCCCCAGAGAGGGAAGCGAAAGGTAGGAGGAGCCGTCGACCCTGATGATCCTTCCAGCGTCGCTGAAGCTTCCGTCCTCCCGGTAGACGCGAGCGCGGACCGGATACACCCTTTCGCCGTGTTCAAGCCTGAATTCACCGTAGCGTTCTACTCCCCGGCTGTCGTGCACATAGATGACGTCCTCACAGAACGCCCTGTTGCTCCCATCGCGATTCAGACGATATAGTCGTTGCCTGAAAAGCACCTCTGAAGGGGCTCCCGATCCTTTCTTCGCTCCGCGCATCCACCGTTCGATATACTCTTCTCCTTTCTCCTTCCTTTCACGGGAAAGTGGATGTTCCGTCCCAAGGCCCGAAAGATAGTCCAGAAGGTCACCCGTCATGAAATACGATGGAGAGATCGCGAGCAGCCTCCCCCAGTGCAGAGAAGGCACCTCTCCCTCCAGATACGATATCCTTCCGAGGCGCAGGTAGTCCTCTGGATCCTCACGCGCCGCGATCCTTTTCAGGAGCAGCGCGGAAGCGCGCTCGTATTCCCCCATGTCAATAAGCGCATCAATATTCACCCGGCCGTAATCGTTGAAGTGGTCGAACCTGTCCACAAGCGCCGCTATATCCGCATGCCGCTCCATGCCGCGCAGGGTGTCGATCAGCGATTCAAACGCGTTTTTATCGAATCCCGCTTCGAGTACCTCGCGGTACAGCCTGGCAGACCGCTCGGGATCACGTGAACGAAGGAACGCGGCCATGTTTTTACGGGGAGAGGGTGAGAAAGGAAATTCTTTCGCAAATTCCGTGCAGTCCCGCTCGAATTCCCTCTCATAACCGAGTCCCGCCAAAAGCGAGGAATACAACTCCCGAAGCGGAAGAAAGCGCGGCGCTTGTTCCTTCAGCACCCGTCCTTGCTCGAATGCTTCGACCGTTGCCCGTCTTTCGGAGATCATCTGGAGGAGGCGGTAGCGCGCGGGGACAAATGATGCGTCGGTTCCGGAGATTTCGCGGTACATGCGGGACGCCTCCAGGTACTCGGCGGTTCCACGATCA
>CAZEAH010000145.1:0-2892 GCA_964510075.1 uncultured Leptospirales bacterium
GTGCTCATTGCGGGCCCCCCGGGCCTGGGCAAAACCACTCTTGCCTTCATCATTTCAAAAGAACTGTGAGTCAATCTGCGGGCGACATCCGCGCCGGTCATCGACAAGGCCGGAGATCTCGCCTCCATACTCACCGGGCTCGAGGAGAACGACGTTCTCTTCCTCGACGAGATCCACCGCCTTTCGCCCGCCATAGAGGAGATCCTTTATCCCGCCATGGAGGACCGCTCCCTGGACATCGTCATAGGGCAGGGTGTCGGCGCGAAGACCATCAAGATAAACCTGGCGCCGTTTACACTGGTGGGGGCGACGACGCGTACGGGTCTTCTTACCTCGGCCCTGCGCGACCGCTTCGGCATTCCGCTCCGGCTGAATTATTACGAAATAGACGATCTTAAAAACATAGCCGACCGTTCGGCGCGAATACTGGGTTGCCCCATAAGCGCCGAGGCCGCGGCCGAGCTCGCGCGGCGTTCGCGCCGCACGCCGCGTATCGTCAACCGCCTGCTCAAGCGGGTTGCGGATTTCGCCGTGGTAGAGAAGCGCCCGTCGATAGACCTCGAGGTGACGCGCTACGCGCTCGATCGGCTCGATATCGACGTTCTCGGCCTCGACGACATGGACCGTAAAATACTCTCCGTGATTATCGACAAATACGACGGCGGTCCCGTCGGCGTGAAGACCATTGCCATATCCGTGGGCGAGGAGATCGACACGCTGGAGGATTTTTACGAGCCGTTTCTCGTCCAGAGCGGGCTTCTCAACCGCACCCCCCGCGGCAGGGTGGCGACGCGCGGAGCGTACGAACATCTCGGCAAGAAATATACGGGAGCCTGCGGCGAGACGGCGCAGGCGGGATTGTTTGCTGAAGAGGAGGACTGAATTCGTGGTGACCTACCTGATAGCCGTTCTTATAGGCGCAATCGCGGGCCTGGCGAGCGGTTTTATGGGGATCGGCGGAGGGGTTGTCATTATCCCGGCGCTGGTATTCATGCTGGGATTCGATCAGCACATGGCGCAGGGAACGTCCCTTGCGGCGATGGTCCCGCCGATCGGTCTGCTCGCGGCGTACGTGTATTACAGAAGCGGCCATGTCAATGTGCCCGTGGCGGCGCTTATCGCGGCAGGATTCATTATCGGCGGCATGGCGGGGGCCAAGGTGGTGGTGAATATCGACGCGGCAACGCTGCGCAGGGTTTTCGGAGTCGTCCTGCTTCTGCTCGCGCTGCGGATGATCCTGGATTAAGGCCTAGCTCGTGGCGCGCGGCATCGGCTTTCTGGCCGCCGGCCGCCCCTGTTTGCCGGGCTGCCCGGAAAGGCCCCGGATGAAGTGATCGGCGGCGTAACGGTAGAGCTCCTCGAAGTTCTCATGCCGGTACATCGTGTTTTTCAGTTTTCTGAACTGGATCAGCCCGTGCAGAGAACCCCAGAAATAGAGCGCCGAGTTCTTCACGTTTACCTCGCAGAAATCGCCGTCGGCGATCCCCTGTTTGATCGCTCCCTCGACCATCACCAGAATGCGGTTGCCGTGTTTGTCGATCCTGTTCTTTAAATTGGGAGGGAAGATAACGTCGGGCGACGAGATGAAGTAGTTGAATATGTCGAAATATTTTTTGTGCTCGCGCGAAAAGTCCAGGTATGCCTGCGCCATGCTGAAAAGCCGTTCCGCGGCGCGCCCGTTTCCCGCGCCCGCCTCCTCGACCTTGGAATACAGGATATCCAGCCCCTCCTCCTGGAGAGTCGCGAAAATCTCCTCCTTGCTCGAGAAGTACAGATAGATGGTTCCGACCGAAAGCTCCGTGAGCTTGGCGATCTGATGGACCGATGTCGAGGAAATCCCCTCCTGGAACAGGAGCGTCCGCGCGGCGTCGAGGATGGCGATCCTCCGTTCCTCTTTTTCGCGGATCTTGCGTTCTTTAATGCCCATGGCGGAACAACCTTGGCGGGGCGGCACTGGGTCGCCGTTGCCCGCGCTCTCTATTTATTTACGTACTCGATCAACTGTATGAACTCTCCGTCCGGGCCCTGGATAAACGACGTCCAGCGGTCGGGCCTGGGCTGGAGAGGGTCGAAGGCTACGGTCACTCCCCGCTCCTTCAGCATGGCCACAAGCCCCCTGATGTCGTCCACCGTCAGGCTGAAGTGATACATGCCGGTCTGCACGCTCATATTCGCCTGGACGTCACCCGGATTGCCCGGTTCGATTTCGATGCTGAAATCATCGTTTCCGACAAAATAGAATTTTTTCCCTAATATGTCAACTTCATCTACTATTCTCAGGCCCAGGATGTCGCAGTAAAATTCGAGCGATTTTTCCAGGCTGGCCGTCTTGATTCCGAGATGGTTCCACTTCATATTCAGCCCCCAATCTTTTTTTTTACCAGCACGAAACATTCGGCGGCCACATCAATGGTTTTTGCAATATCCTCGTCGGTGATCGCGGCGCAGACGAACCAGTTATGATGAGGGTGGAAGAATATGCCCCTGCGGGCGGCCTCACCGCAGAAATAGCGGTTCGTTTCGAAGGTCGGATCGTTTTCGAACGTCATATAGGGCATGGCGGGCGGGCCGGATAGCGTCACCTTAACCCCGGCTGACGAGGCAGCCTGCTCGAGCCCCTTCATGAGCTTTTTCCCCATGGTGTCGATCTTGCCGATGGCCCCGCTCGACCGTATCTCGTCGATGGTCGCTATTGCGGCGGCAAACGGAACACCCGAGAAGTAGTGGGTGCCGGTAAAGAACACCTTCTCCGCGGCGGGTTTGAGATCGGAACGACCCGCGGCGACCGCGATCGGATAGCCGTTGGCCATTGCCTTGCCGAAGGTCTGAAGATCGGCGTTGAAGCCGTAGTGTTTGGCACTCCCTTCTATGTCCAGACGAAATCCGCAGCGG
>CAZEAH010000145.1:2902-7153 GCA_964510075.1 uncultured Leptospirales bacterium
GTCGTCGACGATGATGGCGAAACCTTCGGTGCGCGCGGTCGAATTGACCGCGTCGACAAACTCCTTTTTGGGAAGTTCCTGGTCCCTAAGCGCGTCGTGGCGGTGCGGGGTGAGGATCACCGCGGCCACTTTACCCCGGTTCTCGTCGACGACGCGCCTGAAGTCGGCGACGTCGTTGTATTCGAAATACGCCAGGTGAGTCTTCCACTCTTCCGGGACGCCCTCTCCATGGGTCTGGCACCAGAAATGGGAGCCGTGATACGATCCCTTCGCGATGAGGATAACGGACCTGCCGGTATGGGCCCGGGCCACGGTAATTGAGTAGGATGTTACATCGGAGCCGTTCTTGCCGAAGACGCACCAGTCGGCCCCATGGATGGTCTCGACCATTTTTTTTGCCAGAGGAAGCCAGAGGTCGGAGGGCAGGGTGAAACAGTCGGCGTTTTCCTGCTGTCTGCGCGCGGCCTCGTCAATTTTTGGATGCTTGAGGCCAAGAAGGTTCGTCCCGAACGAGCACATGTAATCGATGTACTCGTTGCCGTCGACGTCCCATATCCTGCAGCCCTCGCCGCGCTTCAGAAAGGCGGGGTAGGATCCGAAGGTGAGGAACATGGGACTTCGAGGGCCGTAAATGCCGTTGGGTACGTATTTTTTGGCCTCCTCAAACATCTCGTACGATCGTGTGAATTCATAGAGTTTCATTCTGCCGCCTCCTCGGGCCGAACACTCTCTTCGGACGGGATATGCGCCCCCCACCCGGTCAGGTGGACGGTGATCCGGTCGCGATGGAAAGAATTAAATAATCACTGTTAATAAAATGAATGCCATTCATGTCAAGTGTCAAGAGTTTTTTGGGCGCCGGAGCGCGGAGGGAGTGAAGCGCTTGAGGAGGAGGGAGAAGCTCACAACGGTTACGGAGCTTGCGGCCATGGCCAGCCCCGCGAGTTCGGGTTTAAAGGTGATTCCGTAGAATGGATGGAGGATCCCCGCGGCCACCGGGAGAAGCAGCATGTTGTAGGCGAAGGCCCAGAAGATGTTTTGCCTGATGCGGCGCATCACCGCACGGCTGAGCTGGAGCGCCGCGGGTACATCGAGCAGGTGCTCCTTCATGAGGACGATGCGTCCGCTTTCCACCGCGATGTCGGTCCCGCGGGCGGCCGCCACGCCCACGTCGGCCGCCGCGAGCGCGGGGGCGTCGTTTATACCGTCACCGACGAAGGCGACCGTATGTCCTTCGCGCTGCAGCCGTCGGACTTCCGATGCCTTGCGCTCCGGGAGAACTCCCGCGACGACCTCTTCAATCCCAACAGTGCGCGCGATGGCCGCGGCGGTGCGCTGATTGTCTCCGGTGATCATGCCGACCCGAATGTCCATGCGGCGGAGCTCTTCGACGGCGGCCGCAGCGTCCTGGCGCGGAGAGTCAAGGATTCCGGCGATGCCGATCAGGCGGCCGTCGAGGGCGCAAGCGACGATGGTCCTGCCCGCCTCCTCGAGAGAGCGTATCGACGCGCTCTCCGGTTCGTCGATCGCCACCCCTTGTCCGGCGAGGAAGTCGACGCTTCCGGCCAGCACCTCCTTCCCGTCGAGAAGGGCGCTGACCCCGCGGCCGGCATGTGTGTTAAAAGACGACACGGCCTTCGGCGCGACACCCCTGCGTTTTGCCTCGGCCACTATGGCCGCGGCGAGCGGATGAAGCGAATCCTTCTCGACTCCGGAGAGTATTGCCAGGAGCTCCGTCTCGTCGGGTCCGAAGGAAGTCAGGTCGGTTACGGCGGGCCGCCCGCGCGTTATGGTTCCGGTTTTATCGAGGAGCACGGCCGAAACGCGCGCGGCGGTTTCGAGCGCCTCGCCTTCGCGTATGAGGATGCCGAGCTCGGCCCCCCTGCCGATGCCGACGGTGACCGCCGTGGGGGTGGCGAGGCCGAGTGCGCAGGGGCAGGCAATGACCAGGATTGAAACGAGCGTTTTAAAGGAAAACAGGAGCGATTCGCCGGCAAGAAAATACCATCCGGTGAAGGCAAGTGCCGCGATGAGAAGAATTACGGGGATGAACCAGCCCACAACCGCGTCCGCTAATCTCTGTACGGGAGGACGGGTTCCCTGAGCCTCCTTCACCAGCCGTATGATGCCGGCCACAACGGTGGCGCTTCCGGTGCGCACCGCACGAACGCGCAGCACGCTGTTCAGGTTGAGCGTGCCTCCGGTTACCGGATCGCCGGGCTTTCTAAAAACGGGCAGGGATTCGCCCGTCAGCATCGACTCGTCAACGGAGCTCTCTCCGAAAAGAACTTCTCCGTCGACGGGAATACGCTCGCCGGGACGCACCAGAAGAACATCACCGCTTACAACGCTTCCGAGCGGCACCACGGTCTCGATCCCGTCGCGCACCAGGACGGCGGTGTCGGGATTGAGGGACATGAGCTTTTGTATGGTGTCGGAGGTGCGCCCGCGGGCGCGCCCCTCCAGATAGCGGCCGAGCATGAGGAAGCCCGCCAGCATGAGGGCCGTCTCGTAGAACATGAAATCGTGCGGAAGGACGCCCAGCGTGCCGAGCAGGCTCGCTCCGTAGGCCGCGCCGATTCCCATGGAATACATGACGTCCATGGTCAGATTGCGCGCGCGCAGGGCGTGCCACGCCGCCGAAAAGATGGGGCCGCTCACATAGAGAAAGAGCGGCGTGGCGGCGAAGAGCTGGATCCACGAGAGCGGAAGCGAGCGCAGGGCGGGCACATACATCATGGCCATTAAAATGAAGCCCGATGCGAGCCCGAGAACGAACCTCAACCGCTTCGAGGCGAGATCGCGCGCGCGCCATTCCTCCCCGCGCCCGCGGTCTTCGTCCTCGTCCGTGCCCAGAAATTCATACCCCGCCTCCCTGATGGCCTTCTCCATAAGGTCGACGCGCGCACCCTCTTTCGCGCTCACACGGGCTATGCCGGTGGCGTGGTTCACCGAAACGGCGCCGACTCCCTCCAGTCCTGAGAGAGCGTTCTCCACCGTGCGCGAGCACATCACACAGCTCATTCCGCCGATATGAAGGTCGATCGTTTTCATTTCGTCCATCGCGACTCCTCCCGGGTCAATTGTACAATATAGCGCCGCCGCCGGGGAAAAGCAAGCGGCGTAACGACTCGCTTTTGCTGTGCGGCACGGCGTTTTTGCCGAACAGTGGTTGATTTTTTATGCGTATCGCTGTATGGGTTGTGCGGGCGGACGCCGGGGCGCCCGATACCATCAGCGGGACTCTGGAGGCGCGCGATGAAAATGACGAACGAAATACGCGTGGGGCTCGTCATAACCGTAAGTTTCACACTTTTTCTGCTGCTCGTGGGCATACTCGCCAAGGTCAATATCGCCCAGAGCGGGTACCGGCTCAGGGTGTATTACGGCTTTCTGAACGATCTGCGCGAGGGGGCGCCGGTGAAGATCGCGGGCGGCATCCGGATCGGACAGGTGGATGCCATCCGCCAGTCGTCCGAAAAGACCGAGGTGACCGTATGGATCGACAAGAAGTTCCGCCTCATCCGCCCCAGCCAGTTCGCCATCTTCACCACCGGCATCATCGGCGAGAAGTACATAAACGTCTTCGTCCCGCCCTCGCGCGATATGGACGATTATCTTAAAGACGGCGACAGGGTATACGGCATCGATCCGCCCAGCTTCGACCAGATGATGCTGACCTTCCAGGGCTTCATGCAGGACAAGAGCGGCGGACAGATCCTTGCGGAGATATTTCAGAACTCCAACGCCTTCGTCGCAAACCTCAACAAGATGGTGGAGGAAAACCGCTACGACGTGCGCCAGACGGTGTCGGTGAGCCGGGCGACGATCGCGACGCTCTCCGTCCAGAGCAAGATACTGGTCGACCAGCTCAACCTGTTGACCAAAAACCTGGCGCAGATCTCCGAGTCCAACAAGGAGGATATAAACAGTACGCTTAAAAACCTCTCCGAGGTATCGAGCCAGCTCAACAAGGTGGTGTTCCGGTTGGAGAACGGCCGGGGGACGCTCGGAAAGCTCCTAACCGATGAGGAGGTGTACAACAACATCCGCGACGCTTCGATTCTCGCAAAAGACCTTTTTTATACGCTCAAGATGGACCCGTCGAAACTCCTGTTCAGGCCGAAGCAGTAATGGCGCGCAAACCGAGTCCCTTCGTCTGTTCGTCCTGCGGCGCCCCGACGCATAAGTGGGCCGGCCGCTGCTCCGCGTGCGGAGAATGGAACACCATCGTCACGGCCCGTCCGGAGC
>CAZEAH010000146.1:0-7123 GCA_964510075.1 uncultured Leptospirales bacterium
GAACTATGTCGATTCACACGCCCACTTCGACCTCTGCGTCGAGGAGGGTATGAACGCCGCCGCCCTCCTTGCCGACATGGCGCGCGACGGCGTAGCCCGCGCCGTGCAGGTGGCGATCGAACCCTCGGGCTTCGCCTGGGCCAGGGATTTCGCCGGAGACCACCGCGCCGCCGGGATCCTCTTCACCCTGGGCATCCACCCGTCGACGAAGGCCGACGAGAACGATCTCATCTACCTGTCGGACTTCGCCCGCTCCGTACTCGACTCGCCGGAGAGAGACCTTCTTTTCGGCATCGGCGAAACGGGCCTCGACTACTACCGCATGCGCAGGCCGCGTGAGGAGCAGCTGCGCTCCTTCGAGTACCAGGCAGATCTCGCGAAAAGCCTCGGCCTTCCGCTCATCGTGCATTCCCGCGACGCGATGGACGATACGATCGACGTGCTCTCCGCCGCGGCGATCCCCGCCGGGGTCATGCACTGCTTTTCGGGCGATGCCGCGGCCGCGAAACGGGTGCTGGACCTCGGCCTGTATATTTCCTTCGCCGGAAATCTCACCTATAAGAACGCCGTCGAACTTCACAACGCCGCGCGGTATGTTCCTCCGGACCGTGTTTTGCTCGAAACTGACGCTCCTTTCCTGACACCCGTGCCGCACCGGGGGAAGCCGAACAACCCGGCCATGGTCGTCCACACCTACGAGTTTTTCGCCCGCCTGCGCGGCGAGCCCGTGAGGAAGGTTGCCGAAAGCATCCGCGCCGGCTTCGACGCGCTCGCGCCGGTCTGAGGAGGCACAATGAATTCGAAACGGTATTATTCCGACTTTCTGGTGATCGGAAGCGGCATAGCCGGTCTCACCTTTGCCATCAAGGCCTCGGCCCTGGGCACCGTTCATATCGTCACAAAGAAAAAGGACTTCGATTCGAACACCAACTACGCCCAGGGGGGCATCGCCTCGGTGATCGCGCCGGGCGATACCTTCGAAGAGCATGTCGAGGATACGCTGAAAGCCGGCGCCGGTCTCTGCAACCGCAGGGCCGTCGAGGTGCTCGTCGCGAACGGCCCCGAACGGGTGCGCGAGCTCATTGAGTGGGGCACGCGCTTTTCCACGGTGCGCGACAGCTCCGGAAACGAGGTTCTGGATCTGGGACGCGAGGGCGGGCACTCGCGCAACCGGATCGTCCACGCAACGGACCTCACCGGGCGTGAGATCGAGATGGCCCTTCTCGAGAGGATCGCGGAGAACCCTCGCATAACGGTGTTCGAGGACCATACGGCCATCGATCTCCTCACGGAGCACCAGCTGCAGCGCGGGGCGCCCGGCGGGATATGCTGCTACGGCGCCTACATCATCGAGAACTCCACCGGCGACGTCCACACCTTCAACGCCGCGATAACGCTTCTCGCCTCCGGCGGCGCGGGCCAGGTCTACCAGCACACCACCAATCCCGAGATCGCCACCGGCGACGGAATCTCCATGGCCTACCGCGCTGGGGCGCTCATCGCGGACATGGAATTCATACAGTTTCATCCCACCACGCTGTACGTCGAGAACCAGCAGGGAAGGAGCTTCCTGATAAGCGAGGCCGTGCGCGGCGAGGGCGCGGTTTTATTGAACGCGCGCGGCGAGCGCTTCATGGAGGGGGTGCATGCGCTCAAGGAGCTCGCCCCGCGCGACATCGTCGCGCGCGCGATCGATATGGAGCTCAAGAAGAGCGGCGAGCGCTGCGTGTACCTGGACATCTCGTCCAGGGACGGCGACTTCCTCATGCGACGCTTTCCCTACATCTACTCGCACTGCCTGAAGCGCGGCATCGACATGGCGTCACAGCCCATCCCCGTGGTGCCGGCCGCGCACTACCTGTGCGGCGGGATCGTCTCGGACCTTGCGGGCCGCACCTCCATCCGCAGGCTTTACGTCTCGGGCGAGTCCGCCTGTACGGGCGTGCACGGCGCGAACCGACTGGCCAGCAACTCGCTCCTCGAAGGCGTGGTGTTCTCGCACCTGGCATTCGAACACATCACCCGAACCTACTCCGGCCGTCTCGATACCCTCGAACGCCCGGAATTCCCCGTTTGGAATAAGGAAGGGACTTTCGACCTCGAGGAGTGGATCCTCATCCAGCACAATATGGAGGACGTCAAGCGCCTGATGTGGGACTACGTCGGAATCGTCCGCTCGAACCTGCGCCTCCAGCGCGCATGGAGGCGTATACGCCTGCTCGATGAAGAGATAAAGGACTATTACCGGCGAACCACCATCCACCCTCAGATGGTGGAGCTTCGCAATCTGGCCACCGTCGCCAAGCTCATCATACGCGGCGCGATGACGCGCCGGGAGAGCCGCGGCCTTCACTACAACACCGACTTCCCCGAGCCGCTGGAGGAGATGCGCCGCAACGTGGTCCTGGTGCAGGGAAGCGAACCGGAGATGCGCGGCCTCGAAGGGGTGGATTTTGGGTGAGGCCGTCAGGCTCTCCGGTACGTTTCTTGAAAAACCGTGCGGCGTGCCGTTATCATCCAGACGCGGTGCGGTCGGCCCGCACGGCGTGAACAGTGCAGAGAGGAGGGCGCTTCGGAGATGCCCATCGAACTCATACTTCGCGGGAGAGTGCAGGGGGTGGCCTGCCGGCACTACTGCAGCCTGTACGGCCGGATGATGGGCCTCCGCGGCTCGGCCACCAACCTGGCGGACGGTACGGTGCGCGTCCTCCTCGAGACCGAGGACCAGGCCTCGGCCCGCGCCTTCATGCGTGCGTTGATGGAGAATCCGCGACGTCTGGCCTTCTATGGCTTTATCGAACGCATCGACGAACGCGGCTTCGAGGGGAGGATTTCCGGGGATTATATGTTCTGATGCTCCGGGCGAGGCTCATCCCACCACTATCGGCGCGGGCATCTTCATCCGGCGGGCGCTGATCTTCCCGAACGAGGCGCGCAGCGCGCGCGCGTTCATGTCGAGGAATTTTATGTAGGGCGTGGTTTGAACATACGCGTAGAACTCGCGCACGTCCTCCTCAAAGAGGTCGTCGAAGCGCTCGCGCGAGCCGCCGTGGGAGGCCTTGCGCGCCGCCATCCGCCGTATATCGCCGTTGAAGTCCGGGCTGATGTGGTAGAGCTCGTGGAAGACGACCTTGAGCTTCTCGAGAGGCGGGAGGTCGAAGAAGCGCGGATAGTAGAAGTAGATCAGGTACCGCTGCTCCACTCCCCCGTGGACTATGCGCGGCATGGTATAGAGTTTCCCGCGGTAGCGCAGCGTTTCGGCCCCGTCCTTGAAGCGCAGCGGCACCAGCTTGCCGAAGGTGCCGCCGCTCGCCTTCGAACGGTTGCTGGCCATGCAGACCAGCACCCTGCGGGCGTCCACGTGCGAGAAGTTCCCGCAGCGCCGCGCGATCTCCTGGATTATAAGCGTGATGACGTCCGTGAGGTTTATCTCGGGGAGCTTCAAACGCCCTTCTCCGCAAGGGCGATCATCTCCTCGGCGTGGCGCACCGAAAGCTCGGTGACCTTCTCGCCGGCGAGCATGCGCGCGACCTCGCCGACCTTCTCCCTGCGGGAGAGCTTTTTGACCAGGGTGGTCACGCGGCCGCCCGTGTTCTCCTTCCTGACGGTGAAATGTACGTCGGACATCGCGGCGATCTGCGGGAGGTGCGTGATCACCAGCACCTGGCGTTCGCCTGCGAGCGATTTGAGCTTCCGGCCCACGACCTCCGAGGTCTTGCCGCCGATGCCCGCGTCCACCTCGTCGAAGACAAGGCTTTCCACGATGTCGGCCGAGAGGATCACCTTCTTGATGGCGAGCATTATCCGCGACATCTCGCCGCCCGAGGCCGCCTTCCGGAGCTGTCTGAGGTCCTCGCCCTCGTTGGCCGAGAGAAGGAACTCGATGCGGTCCAGCCCGTGCGGATAGAGCACGTAGCGCTTGTTCTCGGTCTCGATCTCGCCGTCGGGCGAAATCTCGCGCTTGATGGAGATGCGGAAGACCGTTCCCGGCATGCCGAGGTCCGCGAGCTCCCGCATCACCTTTTCCTCGAGGTCTTTGGCGGCGAGCCGTCTCCGCTCGGAGAGCTCGAGCGCGGCCTCCTTGGCCTGCTGCACCATGGCCCGGTAATCCGCCCGGAGCTTTTCGATCTGCTCCTCGGACGAGGAAATGGCCTCCAGCTCGCGTTTCGACTTTTCGGCGTAGTCGAGCACCTCGCGCACGGTGCTACCGTATTTTTTTCTGAGCGAGGAGATAAGCGACAGGCGCGCCTCCACCTCGTTGATGCGTTCGGGGGAAAACTGGATGTCCTTCTCGAACGCGCGCAGTTCGGCGGCCGCGTCCTCGAGCGAATAAAGCGCCGTGCGCACGGTCTCGAGGATGGATGAGATGCGCGCGTCGAACCCGGATATCGCCGAAAGGCTCTGGTCGGCGCGCTTGAGGCTCTGGACGATTCCGCCGTCGCCCTTCAGAAGGGAGGATGTCGTGCTGATCTCGGTGAAGAGCTTCTCGGAGTTCTGAAGAAGGGCCGATTCGTTTCGGAGGTCTTCCTCCTCGTTCGGCTGGAGACGCGCCGCCTCGATCTCTTTTATGGCGTAGCCTAAAAATTCGATCTTGCGCGCTTTTTCCTTTTCGTCGATCTCGAAGGAACTGATCCGCTCCTTCAGATCGGAGAGGCCCGCGTGGAGGCCGCGCACCCTGTCCACCAGCGACCCCAGGCGGCCGAAGCTGTCGAGCGTCTCGCGGTGCTTCGCGATACGCATGATGTTCTGATGCTCGTTCTGTCCGTGGATGTCCACCAGGTACTCGGATATCTCCTGGAGTTTCGCTATGGGAATCTGCGTGGCGTTGGCGAAACAGCGCCCCTTGCCGCTGGTGTAGATCTCCCGCCGGAGCACGAGGGTTCCGTCGTCGCAGTCGATGCCGGATTCGTCCAGAATGGCGCGCACCTGCGGTACCGACGACACGTCGAAGACCCCCTCGAGCGAGGCGCGCTCGAAGCCGGTGCGGATCTGGTCGGTGGTCATCTTGTCGCCGAGCACGCCGGAGAGCGCGTCGATGAGGATGGATTTCCCCGCGCCGGTCTCGCCGGTAAGGATGTTGAGCCCGGGGCCGAAGGGAATTTTAAGGTCGTCGATGATTACGAAGTTCTTTATGCGCAGCTCAGTCAGCATGTCAGACGTCACCGTTCGTGTTTTTGCCCCAGCCGAGTTTTCTGCGGAGGATTTCGTAATAGTCCCGGGCGGGGTGCTGT
Source organism: uncultured Leptospirales bacterium (assembly GCA_964510075.1). Classification (GTDB taxonomy): domain Bacteria; phylum Spirochaetota; class UBA4802; order UBA4802; family UBA5368; genus MVZN01. The sequence continues at coordinate 5,232 of CAZEAH010000146.1, forward strand.
ATCAGGTGGATCTTCTTTCCGGAGCCGCGGACGCGGATCTCGTCTTCGCCCTCGATGGGAATAGCCTCCTGACCGTCGATTGTCAATAATAAATTTTCGAAGTCCGAGACGATCCTGGCGCGCAGCGTGGTACGCGCCGGGATTATCATGGGGCGGACCGCCAGCATGTGCGGGCAGATCGGATTGAGCACGTAGGCGTCGTCGATGCTCGGTATCACTATGGGCCCGCCGGCCGATAGCGAGTACGCGGTAGAGCCGGTGGGGGTGGCGATGATGAGCCCGTCGCCGGAGTAGCAGTTAAGGAAGGCGTCATCGAGCTCCAGCCGTACGGAGATGGGACGCGAGAACGCCCCCTTGGAGATGACGGCGTCGTTGATGACGGTTATGGTGCGCAGCTCCTCGCCGTCGCGTATAAGGGAGGCCTCCAGCGTGGAGCGGGCCGACGCGACGCGTTTCCCGGCGAGGACCTCCTCGAGATAATCGATCGCCTCGGCGGGTGAAAATTCCGTGAGAAAACCGAGCCGTCCGCGATTGATGCCGAAAAGCGGCGCGCTCCTCCCGGCGAAGAGGCGCGCGGTCCGCAAAAAGGTGCCGTCGCCGCCGATAACGATGACAAGCTCCGATTCATCAACCAGGCGATCCGTTTGAACGCAGTGCTCCGCCAGTGGGCCGTCCGCGAACGGCGCTATGTCCGGCAGCAGTACCCTGACGCGCCGCCGCGTCAGATGAGCGGTGATGTCACGCACCAGCGCGAGGGATCCGGTGTCGTCGGGACGCAGGTGGATTGAAGCCGTCGTTATCATGGGTGATGGGCCGTATGCACATCAGGTTATACGCGCCGGGGGTTCCGGGCGTCAACGAAATTATCATGCCGACGGCGGAGGTAAAAATACCTTGATTTTGAACGGAAGGCGCGGCACAAGAGACCGTCAGGTTCGGCTATGAAGAACTCGTTTGCACTGCTCGCGCTCGTCGCGATAACGCTCCTGCCTCTGGCGCTTCCGCCGTCCCGCGCGAGCGCACCGCCTGAGCCGGCGCGCCTGCGCGGCGTCGTTTCGCTTTCGCCCTCCATTACCGATTCCGTGGTCGATCTCGGCGCGGCGGACCTCCTTGTGGGGGTAAGCTCCCGGCACGGGCCCCTGCCGAGGAAGGTTGAGGTCGTCGGAGACCTCGCCCGTGTCGACCTGGAGCGGATCGTCGCCATCGCTCCCGACCTGGTGCTCTTCTCGGCCGAGGACGGCACCACGCAGATGGCCGACAGGGTGCGCGCAATTGGGATCGCCGCGCACCGCTTCGGCCGGAACAGGGACTTCGACGACATTTGCGCCCATTACCTCGAGCTGGGCGCGATGCTCGGCCGGGCGCAGACCGCCCGCGCCCGGATCGACGGATACCGGCTCGCCCTCGCGCGGATCGAGCGTCCGGCGACCGGCCCGCGTGTGGCGCTCTTTGTCTCGCATGCGCCGCTCATCCCCGCCGGCGCGGCCTCCTTTGTCGGCAGGATGATAGAATCGGCCGGCGGCCGCAATGCCTTTGCCGGGATAGACCGCCCGTTTCCGGTCATTTCGGCCGAGCACCTGGTGATGAGCGATCCCGACATTATCGTCTCGATAGACGCCGATCCCGAATCATTCTTCGCGGGTAAGGCTTTCGCGGGGGTCCGCGCGGTGCGCCGCGGCGCGGTGCGCCGCATCGACGCCGATCTGGTCGGCACGTACACGCCCCGCAACTACGTCGCCGCCGCCACGGAGCTCGGGAGGATCATCGCGGATGCCGGGAAATAGCAGACCGCTCGTCGCGTACGCGCTCCTGGCCGCCGCCGGCGCGACCGCTCTCCTTCTGGCGCTTTCGTCCGGTTCGACCCACATTGCGCCATGGGACATGGTCCGGGC
>CAZEAH010000147.1:0-7115 GCA_964510075.1 uncultured Leptospirales bacterium
TATCCATCCGGGCGCGGATATCCATCCATGCGCGGATATCCATCCGGGCGCGGATGCTCGCCGGGTGGCGCGGATGCTCGCCCTGTGGCGCGGATGCCCATCCATGCGCGGATATCCATCCGGGCGCGGATATCCATCCATGCGCGGATATCCATCCGGGCGCGGATGCTCGCCGGGTGGCGCGGATATCCATCCGGGCGCGGATATCCATCCGCGCTTTCTCATGTCCGTCCGTGCTTTCAGAACTTTACCTCCACGCCGAAGTTCGGGATGAGGGTGAGCCCCTCGGTTTTTACGATCTTCGGGTTGCTGTCGCTGTAGTCGTAGCGGTAGTCCCACTCCTGTGTGGTCTTCGGCTGATGATTGTAGACGTTGATGAGTTCCACATACCACGAGACGTATCCCCACGAGTGGTTGATCTTATACGTGTAGCGCAGGTCGAGCCGGTGGTCGGCCTCGAAGCGCGCACTGTTGGGAGTGCCGTATTTCGGTACATAGCGATCCCCGGGTCCGGGATAGAGTGTGTCCTGTTCGGCTCCTACTATCGGATAGTATGGCATCGACGTGTAATACTGGAACTTTCCACTCAACTGGTGACGGTTGTGCCGGTAGCCCAGCACCAGCTTGAAGGCGTGTTCCTGCTCGTAGTCGGAATCGATAAAGCGGTCGCCATACGGATCGCCCAGATCATTTCCGGGAATACCCATGTAATCCTCAATCCAGGGCAGACCCGACTTATACTTGGACTGGGTGTAGGTGTAATTTGCCCACCCGAAGATGCCGTTCTGGTCCTCGCGGAGATCTTTCTTAATCAGCACCTCGAAGCCGTAGGCCTTCATCTTACCGCTTGTAAGCCCCTCGAGGAACTCGCCGCTGCTCGTATAATGAGGGAAGGACTCGGCCAGGTTCCAGTAATTGTTATAGAAGCCTTCCAGTTTTATCGTCCACATGCCGATCGCCTGCTCGATGCCCGCCACGCGGTGCACGGCCTTCTCCGACTCGAGCTCCTCGCCGATCTTCGCTATATGCGGAAGGAAATCGAACAGGTTCGGGTTGGTCTGGAAGAAATAGCTGTATTTTCCGGCGGCCACCGACAGCGTGGTGCCGGTGGGGAACTCGTAGCTCAGCATGCCGCGCGGGTCCCATGTGAGCTCTTTCGAGCGGTCCAGGTACTCTGAGCGGAACCCGGGAACGAAGGTGAGCCCGCCCACGGTGAGCTTCGCCTCGATATATCCGCCGACGGTCTGATTGGTGGTGTCTTCATCGAGAACTATGGGAGTGAACTGGTCGGGATCGGCCGGGTCCCATCCGTCGTTCAGCGCGTTGTTCTGCAGTGTTTTTCCGCGCGCGACAAAATGGTACACCGTGTATTCGGGACCGCCGCGGAATTCCAGTATCTTCTCCACTGCCTGTATTTTTATGCGATCTTTTAGACCGAACACGTACGGAAGCGAGGTGATGTTGATGTCTTTCCATACCGCCGCCGCCTCCGTCGATGGAAGGTTAAGATACGTATATGACCTTGTAAGCGAAGCGTACGCAACAAGACGGTTCGATATCCGCTCGTTGGGCTGCCAGGTGTAATAGAGGCCCTGGCCGTGCGCCATCTTGTCGGTCTTGAACTGGAATCCTTTTAACAGCGGATCATCGCTCGGTTCCAGTTCCCCTTCCTCGGTGAATACGAAGTAGTCCTTGCTTCCCATGAAGAGCACGGAGATGGAGTTTTTACTGTTCAGGTAGTATTTCCCCTTTACCTGGTAGTCCCAGTAGTCCGGCACGCTTTCCAGCTTGTCCCCGGTTATAAGATAATACATGGTGGGCACCAGGAGCGAAAGGTAGCCGTAGCGGCCCGAGACGATGAGGTAGCCGGCGTTTTCGGCCTCCTCCTTCTCGATGTATCCCGTCGGCGAGGGGAAATACGGCTTTCCGTCCTTCGTTTTAAGTATTGGCGTCTGCACCAGGCCCGATGCCGAAATGAGGCCGATATCGGCGTATCCCCCGAACTCCTTCACGCTGTCGACGGTGTTGATACTGATCACCGCGGCGTTCGCCGAACCGTACTGCGCCGGGAAGGCCGACGAAAAGAGGTCGATCTCGCTCATCAGATTGTTGTTGATGACCGAATGCAGCCCCCCGAAGTGCAGCGGCGAATAGATGGGAATGTCGTCGATAAAGTAGTTGTTGTTGCGGTCCAGTCCGCCCCGTATGACCAGCGGCCCGAAAAAGCCGTCGGTGCGGATGACGCCCGGGAGTGATGTGAGCGCGCTTATGGAGTCGCCGAAGGAAGCCGGGACCTCCTTGAGTTCCTTTACCGTCATGGTATAGCGCGAGACCTTCTGGATGTCGCGCTCGCCCGTGATGGTGAGCGCGGCGCCCCGTATGCTGATGGCTCCCAGGCGGAAGTCGCGCACCATGTCGCGGTCGATCCGTATCTTCGTTTTTACCTGCCGCAGTCCCTCCGACTGGACGATGACCGTGTATTCGCCCGGTTCGGGAATCTGTACCGTGTAGCTCCCATTCTCGGCGGTGCGCGCCTTTACCTGCGCCTCGAGCACGATGACGGTGCCGAAGTCCACCGGCTGGCGCCTGGTGTCGTCGTAAACCGTGCCGCGGAGCGTGAGGGCCTGCGCCGCGGCCGGCGCCAGGATGAAAAGCGCCGCCGCGATGCAGCACGCGCGCGCGGAGACTGTGCGTCCGATTGTTCTTAACATGTCGCTTTACCCTATACTTCCAGTCTGAATTTGAGCGGCATCTCCATTTTGATGGGGACCCGCTTCCCGTTGACCACCGGCGGGCTAAACTGCGCGCTCATCAGGATGATCTTCGCGTCGCGTGCGAATTCCTTGGCGACCTTGGCGTGTATATCCGGGGGAAGGGCCTTGGAGAGCCGTATGCCCAGCACGCTCACGTTGCGCACCTTGCCCGTGGATGAGATGAGTATCTCGACATTGATGACGGCCTCGACGTTCAGTTCGCTCGCTATTTTCGGATAGCGTTTTTCGAGCCTTCCGATGGGTCGCGGCGGCGCTATGTTCGGAAAGAACGCCAGGTCAACGGCGTTGGCGTCGTCGCTCACGCCCATGGCCCGCTCCACGTCAGCGCTCTGATCGGCGCTGTCGGTTTTGTCCTGGGAGACATCTTTTTTGACTATCCTGCGGGGAGACTGGACCGTCTCCATATCGATGAACTGTATGTTCTCCATGGATGAAAGGTCTTCCCTGTTGATGTCCAGCGATTCGCTGGAAAACAGGAGATAGGCCATGAACAGCGCCGAAAGCAGAAAGGAGAATTCGTACGGGTGACGCCCCTGCCAGCTTTCAAAAAGGCGCCAAGCCCTGACTATGGTTTCCCTCATTTTGATTGTCGCTTCCATGGTTTTACCTCACCTCGGCGGCGCGCCGGATTCCCTCGGCTCGGACATAAAGACCACGTTCAGGAAGTCCTGCTCCTGTAATATGCCGAGCACCTGGGAGATGTAGGCGTAGTCGAGGTCCCTGTCGGCCGTGATGGCCACAGGCCTGTCCTTCTCTCCCTGCCTCATGGCGAGATTGTCGTGAAGGCTCTCGATCTCCACGAGGTTCCCGTCGAAATAGATGCTACCGTTACGCGAAACTGTAAGATACAGGCTGTCCTGCTCGGCGCTCTGCGTGGTGCCCTTCGGAATCACCACTTCTACCCCCTTGGGGGGCTCGGTGGTGGTGGAGGCCATGAAGAACACCAGGAGCAGCAGCGCCAGATCGGCCATGGCCGAGCCTATGGTAAGCGGCCTGAGCTTGCTCAGGAAAGATCCCTTTCTCATGTCTTTCCTCCCCTGTCGGCGTTTTTCAGCGAAACGCGGTTCATCCCGCTTTCCCTCGCGACGCTCAGGGTGTCGACCAGCCGCTCGTAGCGGACGCTCTTCCCCATGTAAATGACCAGCACGCTGTCCTTTACGGTCCGGTTTTGTGTAACGAGCAGGTCCTTGAACTTTTCCCGGTCGAGCACCGCGCCCTCGTGACGGAACCCCTCGTTAAGCGGATACACCTCGACGATCTGCCGGTCGAGCAGCTGGACCGAGCCCGCCGTTTTTGACGGCAGAGAGAAGAATATGCCCTGCCGCAGCACGAACGACCCGGTAACGATGAAGAATATGAGGAGGAGAAAGGCCATGTCGGCCATCGAGGCGGACTCAAACGACGGCCCCTGTCCCTCCTTTCGTCGCCGTTCCCTGCGGTGCAGTATTTTAACCAGAAGGTTCCTGTTGTTCATGACGCGTGGTTCCCGTTCGTGAGTTTGTCGGAAAGCCGGGGCATGCCGGCGGTAATTGCCGCGATGATCTCCTCCGACCTGGTGTACAGGTTCTGGATGGCGTTGGTGAACACATAGTAAAAGAAAAGCGTCGGCGCGGCGACCACCAGGCCGCCGGCGGTGGTTACGAGCGCAACCTGGATGCCGACCGCGACTACCTTGGCGTTGACCGTGGTGGCCGCGGCGATTGCCGCGAAGGCGCTTATCATGCCGATAACGGTCCCCAGAAATCCGACGATGGGGGCAAGATTCCCGATACCCGACAGGAGAGCGAGCCCGCGCTCGAGCCCGTTCGCGAACACCTGGAAGCGGTTGCGGAGATCGTCCTCCATGTCCTCGCGGAACTTCGCCACGGAGCCGTCCTTCGCGGCCCCGAGCATTCCGTCGAGGCTTTCCTTTTTCCATACGTTGTTGCGGGTGAAGTATATGACCCGCTCGATTATGATCGTCATGGATATCAAACCGAGCAAAAGGATGAAGATCATCAGCGGACCGCCCTGGCGGACGGTGGAAAAGAGGGTGGTGCTCTCCGCCTCCTCGGTCGGATCTCCCGGAACGATACCGTTGGCCTGCCCGTCGCCCGCGGCCGGATTGTTCGCGGGAGATGTGTTCTCGCCGGTCTTGAGGGCCTCCTGTGCCTGGTTCCCCTGGTTCTGCGCCGCAGCCTGCGAGAACAGGGCGGGCGTCGTTCCGGTCAGAACGAGCGCGATGATTACTGCGATACCCGTGCGGAATGTGCGACTCATTGTGTGTTCCTCCAGTGTTGTGAATAACCGCGGGCCGCCTGGCATTCGAGCGGCCCGCGGTTTGGTGTGCTCCATGTTCTTTACTGTAACACCGGCGAGTTGCCGGAGTGTTACCTGAACGGTAAAAAATACCGGGAAGTGTTTGCGTAATTGCCGCGGGCTTCTGACGGGCATCCGGCTCCGGGGGCCCGCGTCAACACCTGTAAAAAAGCATGGCTTGATTAAAAGACGATTAAATGAGGATTAAAATTCATTAATTGTCGTGAGTTTCGGGTAAATAGACGAAAAAAACGGTCCCCTGTCCAGGAATGCTCTCCACGCGCGCGGTGCCGCGGTGGAGGTCGAGGATTTTTTTAACTATGGCAAGCCCGAGGCCCGCTCCGCCCGTTGCGTGGCTGCGGGAGGAGTCGACGCGGTAGAAGCGGTCGAAAATGCGGGGAAGCGACTCCTCCGGTATTCCGGGGCCGCTGTCCGCGATTGCGACAAGCGCCGTCCCCAGAGTTTCGGGTGCCTCGGCGCAGGATATCGTTACCTCGCTTCCCGCGGCCGTGTACTGTACGGCATTCGCCAGTATATTGACAAAGAGCCGTTTCAGCAGTCCCTCGTCGCCGTCGACCGTTACAGGAGCGAAGGCCCCGAATTCCAGCGACACCGATCGGTCGCGTGCCAGGGGGCGCACGTCCTCGCAGCTCTCAAGCAGTACATCGCACAGGTCGACGGGGGTGAAGCGGGGCGTCAGCCTTCCCGCGTCCATCCGCGAGAGGAAGAGAAGGTCGGAGACGATCCTCTCGAGCTTGCCGACCTCCTCGAGCACGCTTTCAAGCGTACGGCGGTATTCCTCGCCGCAGCGGTCGTGCCTGAGGGCGACTTCGATCTCTCCCTTTATGATGGTAAGAGGGGTGCGCAGTTCGTGCGATACGTCGTCGGAAAACTGCTTGGCCTGCGAGAAGGAGCGCTCGAGGCGGGCGATCATGTCGTTCAGGGTGTCGGTGAGTTCCGCGACGGCGTCTCCCGATCCGGCGGGCCCGAGGCGGAGAGAAAGGTCCTCGGCCGTTATGCGTCTGGCGAGCCTGACGATCTCCCGTACCGGGTGGAGCGAACGCCTGACGAACAGGTATCCGGCGAGCGAGATAACGATGAGAAGAATCGGGCCGACGAGCAGGGAGCGCATAAGCACCGTATTGAAGGTGGTCTGTATCTCCCTCATCGTCATGCCGATCTGGAGCAGGTAGGGCTGTCCGTCGACGTCCCGGTAACGTACGGAGGCCACGCGGATGGGGAAATCGAATATTCCGTGCATCGTCTCAAGGACATATTCTTGCCGAGCGAGTCTGTCGATTGTTTCGCGGCCTGCGGGGATGAAGCGTTTGCCGAGCGGACGGTTCCGTATGAGGAGTATGGGGCTGTCGGAGGGCGAGGTCGGATAATCGCGCACCTGGCCGTATGACGGCCTGAGGAAAAAGTCATAATTTACCAGGCGGTCGAATTCCGCGCGGTAGGACTCGATGTCGGCGTAAAAAGGCCCGTGCCCGCGCGAAAGCTCCGCGGCGACCCCCCGGGTATACTGAACGAGCTTTTCGTCGAAGCGGTCGTGGATGTCGCTTGAGAACACGGCGTGCGAAAAGTTCAGGTAAACGAAAACGAAGAAGGCGATTACGAGCACGGTCATCGTGACCGTGTGGAGCGCCACCAGCCTGGTCTGCAGCGACAGCCTCATCGCGCGCCTCCCTCCGAACGGGTCATGCCGTGTCGGTCTCCCGCTCCGAAAGCATGAAACCCGCCCCGCGGATCGTATGTATGAGCCGCCTGCTTCTCCCCCGGTCGATCTTGTTGCGGAGATGGTGTATGTACACGTTTACCGTGTTGGTCATGGAGTCGTGGTTCATGTCCCAGACGTGCTCGATGATCCGCGCCTCGGAAAGCACCACGCCCCGGTTTCGCATGAGGTATTCGAGCAGGGCGTATTCCTTTCCCGTAAGCTGGATCTCGGCGCCGTCCCGTGTGACGCGCCGACTGGTCGGATCCATCTCGAGGTCGGCAACCTTCAGCGTCGCCGTTTTATAGCTCTGCACGCGCCTGAGC
>CAZEAH010000148.1:0-7064 GCA_964510075.1 uncultured Leptospirales bacterium
ATGGTCGAGTTCGCCGAGGGCGGCCAGTTTATGGTCGATTTTACCGACCACGAGGTCGGCAAGGTGGAAGTGGGAATGCCGGTGAAGATGGTCTTTCGTATAAAGAATGTCGATACCCAGCGGGGATTTACGCGGTATTTCTGGAAAGCGAAGCCCGTTTCACCCCGGGCGAAGGAGGCGTGATATGGCGAGCGGGATAAAAGACAAGGTCGCAATACTCGGGATGGGCTGCACGCGTTTCGGCGAACGCTGGGACATGGGGGCCGAGGAGCTCATGGTCGAGGCATATGAGGAATGTCTGGAGGACGCCGGCATCGGGCCGGAGCGGATCGACGCGGCGTGGCTGGGCGTGTGCGTGGAGGAGATCAGTATCGGCAAGTCGGCCCTGGCGATGCCAATGGCCCTCAGGCTTCCCTACATACCCGTAACCCGTGTGGAGAACTTTTGCGCCACCGGGACCGAAGCCTTCCGCGGAGCGGTCTACGCCGTGGCATCCGGCGCCTGCGACATCGCGCTGGCGCTGGGCGTGGAGAAGCTGAAGGACACCGGTTACGGTGGGCTCCCCGTGTTCGACTCGCGCGCCGGCACGCTCCTGTCGCAGTGGGCGCCCAACATGACGGCGCCCGGCGCCTTCGCGCAGCTTGCGAGCGCGTACAGGGAAAAACACAAGCTGAAATGGGAAGACCTCAAGCTCGCGCTCGCCCACGTATCGGCGAAAAGCCACGCGAACGGCGCGAAGAACCCGAAGGCGCACCTGCGGCGTCCGGTCACCGTGGAACAGATACTGGCCTCGCCGATAGTCGCCTATCCGCTCGGGCTCTTCGACTGCTGCGGCGTGAGCGACGGGGCGGCCTGCGCGATCGTTACGACCCCGGAGATCGCGCGCGGAATGGGGAAGAAGGACCTTGTTTCGGTGAAGTCGCTCCAGGTTTCGGTATCCAACGGCGTGGAGGCGGGGCATAAATCCTGGGACGGCTCCTACTTCGCGACCACGCGCATCGCGAGCAAAAAGGCCTACGATGAGGCGGGAATAAAGAACCCGCGCGAGGAGCTCGACATGCTCGAGGTGCACGACTGCTTCTCCATCACGGAGTTCGTCACCATGGAGGACCTTCACATCTCGCCCGAGGGAGGGGCGCTTAAGGATGTGATGGACGGCTTCTACAACGCCGACGGCAAGATCCCCTGCCAGATCGACGGGGGTCTCAAGTGCTTCGGTCATCCGATCGGCGCGTCTGGTTTGCGGATGATTTACGAGATGTATTTACAATTGCTGGGGCGCGCCGGGGAGCGCCAGCTCGCTAACCCGCGCTGTGGGCTTACGCATAACCTGGGAGGCATGCCGTATATGAACATCTGCAGCATATCGATCGTCGGAAGGTACGACTAGGAACGCGCTTTGGCTTCGGTGGCGGCCCGCCGATTTCTGAAGGAACGAAAAGATTCCAAAACCGCCCTCCTCTCCCGTCGGGGGAGAGGAGGGCGGGCGCTCTTACGCAAGCCGCGGGAGGACCGTCGCGCGGAGGGCTTTCTTGTCGAATTTTCCCACGCTGGTCTTGGGGATGGCTTCCAGGAAAATAACACGGTCGGGCACCCACCACTTGGCGACCCTCGCTTTCAGATAATCGATGATCTCCCCCTCGGTCATCGATCCGGCCGCGCCAGGCGCGGGCACGACGCAGGCCAGGGGCCGCTCCTGCCACTTCTCGTGCGGCATGCCGATGACCGCCGCCTCCATCACCTTCGGGTGCGACATGATCTCGTTTTCCAGATCAACGGACGAAATCCACTCGCCCGCGCTTTTGATGAGGTCCTTGGTCCGGTCGACAAGGCGGATGTAGCCCTCCGCGTCGATGGTCGCGATGTCGCCGGTATGCAGCCATCCGTCCCTGAAGGTCGCCCTGCTCCGTTCGGGGTCTTTGTAGTACTCGTCGGCGATCCACGGGCCGCGCAGGCAGACCTCGCCCATCTCCGTGCCGTCCCACGCGACCTCTCCGCCGGTATCCAGGCTCTTTACCATCATGTCGAGGCAGGGGACCAGCATTCCCGCGGTGGTCTTCACGTCGTACAGCTCTTTTTCGCTGTAGCCGTCCATATAACTCTTTGGCAGCGCGGCCGTGGCGAGCGGAGAGGTTTCGGTCATGCCGTAGGCCTGCACGATGTTGAATCCATATTTTTTTGACATGTCTTCCATAAGGTGGCGGGGCATTGCCGAGCCGCCGGAGTATACCGCGTGCAGCCGTGAAAAATCGTGCTCGCCCCCGTCCTCCAGATATTTGTGAAGCATCATCCAGATCGTGGGTACCCCGCAGGTAAAGGTGACGCCCTCGCTGGAGATGATTCCGCACAGCGCCTTCATGTCCAGTATCTGGCGGCCCGGCAGCACCTGCTTGCAGCCCATCATCGTGCTCGTAAAGGGCGCGCCCCACGCGTTTGCGTGAAACATGGGCACGACGTGCAGCACGCAATCGCTCTCTTTTGTGCCCAGCACGACGCCGGCGGTCAGCGCGTGGAGCACCAGCCCGCGGTGGCTGTACACGACCCCCTTGGGATCGCCCGTGGTCGCGGAGGTATAGCAGATAAGGGCCGCTTCGTTTTCGTCGCGGTCGTCGGGAAAGTCATACTCGTCGGGGAAGGTCCCGATCAGCTCGTCGTACAGCACGGCCGGGGAAAGAGCGGTTGCGGGCATCGCGCCCGTCTGCGACATGATGACATAGTGCCTGACGGTCTTCAGGCGGTCCCTGACGGGCTCCAGCAGGAAGTACAGGTCCTCGTCGACGAAGATGATTTTGTCCTCCGCGTGATTGATGATGTAGACGAGGTGCTCCTGCGAAAGTCGGACGTTCAGCGTGTGGAGCACCGCTCCCATGCACGGGACCCCGAAATAAAGCTCGAGATGGCGATGGTTGTTGAGTGAGAACGAGGCGACGCGGTCCCCCTTCCCGATTCCGAGGGATTCAAGCGCGCGGGCGAGCCGGCATGTGCGGCGGTACCAGTCACCGTAGGTGTAGCGGAATGTGGAATCACCGTATACGGACACGATTTCCTTCTTCGAAAAAAGCCGTGCCGCGCGGTTCATGAAATTTGTGAGCAGCAGAGGATTCTGCATCATGACGGACCTCCTGAAGCATATAGTATGGCGTCGTCATTCCGGGGCGTCGTGCGCCCGGAGTGCGCGACTGTTCCCTCTTTCAGGCGATGGCCGGGGATCGATGGCGAGCAAACGGGTGATGGCCGGAGAACGCGGAATTGTGAAGCGACATCGTCAGAAAAAGTTCACCTGTGTGCACCCCTCCCTGTCTTTCAGAATGGCCCCGATCGCGTCTTTTTCGGCGGGGTCGGTAAGCGGTTCGACCTCGGTGGGCGCGGAATCGTCCTCCCGCCGCCGGACAATGTAGCCGGCCACATGACAGAACACGCACGAGCCGGTGCCGCAGCAGGCAGAATCGGCAACCGCATACCCGACAAGGTAGAGGAGATCCCTTCCTCCGTGCGTGAGCACCTCCTCGCGTAAAAAGGAGTAGTGCCCGGAGATGGAACCCACCTTTGCTCCGAGGGCCGGATGGATGAACATTTTTGTCGTTATCGAACCCGCTTTCATCCCGAACCGCCATCGGCGCCGCGCGAGTGCCGCGGGGCACGGCCGCCGGCATAAATGGAGCCATATTATATTATAACATTATTAACATAATGTTATAATACGTATACACGGGAGGCATGGAGGATGTCAACAGGAAAAGTTCTTCGGTCGGCACGGGCCGTCCGGGGGGGCGGAGCAAGGGGGGGGCGGTGCGGCCTTCAGGTAAAAAATGACCTCAGCGCATTGGATTCCTCCGTGTCCGGGTCGGACCAGGTCGCCCGCACGGGGACCGTTTTCACGTTTGAGACCGGCGGAATCCGCCGCGGAGAGCTGATGGTCCAGTTGCCGGCCTTCAGCCATTTATAGAAGGCCCATGCGCCGCAGTCACGGCAGAGTTCGTTCTTTTCCGCCAGATACTCCGCGATATCCAGCGCAACCAGCGGCTTCAGATTGACGCAGTCGATATCATTGCAGTAGGTTCCCGGTTGATATTCGGCAATCATGACAAGACCCCCGATGGATAGAGCCGTCTCTCGACGCCACGCTGTTTCGGTACCGGACGACCCGCGGAACATGCCGGCGCGCGTGCGATAAATGTAGCAATTTAAATATACATATCAAATTTATTCAATCATATTTATTTATTTGTAAGTTGTAATCATAAGTGCCTGGTTGATATAGTCCGCGGCATCAGTGGCGGTCCGGTGTCGTCGCGCCAAACAAAGAGTGCTGGCGTTTCGCCAGGGTCTGTGCTAGCCTGTGGCAGGGCGCCCGGCATGCAGGTCGGGATATCAGGTGTGGAAGGAGTGAATGGATGAGAATGAGGGCCGCGTTTACCATTACCGGTATCGTGCTGGTTCTTGTCGTGGTGCTGTTTCTTAAGACATACCACGATGCCGGCGAATTCAAGAGCATTGTGTCGCGATGTGACTGCGTGTGCGTGGAGCACAGGGGGCTTCCGGGGACCGAGGACATCACCATCGATCCGGAGACAGGGCTTGCCTACATTTCGGTCGACGACCGGCGAGCGGCAGGCAGGGGAAGGCCGGTACAGGGCTCGATTTATGGATTCGATACCCGGTCCGGGGCTTCCGTTCCGTTCCGGCTTACCGGAGACCTGCCGTTCGATTTCCATCCTCACGGCATAGGTCTTTTTCGGAGAGGCGAAAAGCGACTCTTTGTGGTTAACCACCGCGCCGACGGGCATTTCGTGGAGATTTTCAGGGTCCATCGTGATCGTCTCGTCCACCTCGAATCGGTGAGCGGTCCGCTCATGCACAGTCCCAACGATGTGGCGCCGGTCGGTCCGCGCGCTTTCTATGCTACCAACGATCACGGAAACGCGACGCCGACCGGCAGGACAATCGAAGAGTATCTCCAGTTAAAACGCTCATATGTGCTTTATTACGATGGGGCGGATTTCAGAAAGGTTGCGGGAGGTCTGGGATACGCCAATGGTGTGGCGGTCAGCGGTGACGGCAGCGAGGTTTACGTGGCGAGCAGCGTGGGGCGCAGCCTGCGCGTGTACAGGCGCAATCTTCAGAATGGAGCGCTTTCGGCCCGGCTTACCATCGATACCGGTTTCGGCTCGGACAACGTCGAAGTCGATGCCGACGGCTCGCTGTGGGTGGCCGGACATCCTAAAATGCTTACCTTTCTGCGTCATGCGTCCGACGCGGCGGTACCTTCACCATCGAAGGTTGTGCGTATAGAGCTCAGGGAAAACGGTTCCTATGCCGTTCACGATGTCTTCCAGGACGACGGGCTTACACTCTCCGCGGCCAGCGTGGCCGCGCCGTTTCCGGGCGGCTTTCTGGTCGGCGCGGTTTTCGACGAGCGGTTTTTGGCGTGCAGGGCGAACGTGCGGTAGCATTTCGTAACATCAGCGGTCGGACTGAAATCGAATATATTGTTGACAGCGGTGCGGCTTCTGCAGGAGTTTAGGGCACGGGGGCCGCGGCGCCGCCCGTTCTATCAGAGGTGATGAATGGAAGACAGGCTCAAGGAAATCGCCGACAGGTGCACGGAAGTCGAAGACCAGCTCGCGCGCCCCGAGGTTCTGCGCGACACCAACCGTTTCAGGGAACTCACCCGTGAACACGCCCAGATAAAGCCGATCGTCGTCAAGTACGAGGAGTACCGGAAGGTCCGCAAAGAGCTCGCGGAATCCGAGGAGGTGCTGAAGGGCGAAAAAGACGAGGAGATGCGCGAGATGGTGCGCGCCGAGATGGCCCTTCTCCGGGAGCGCCTCGAAGCCCTCGACGCGGAGCTCATGGTGCTCCTCCTGCCACGGGACCCCAGCTCGGGTAAAAACGTGATTATGGAGATACGGGCGGGTACCGGCGGAGAGGAGGCAGCTCTTTTCGTCGCGGACCTTTTCCGTATGTACAGCAGGTATATCGACGATCAGGGCTGGAAGCTCGAATTCATCGACGGCAATCCCACGGGGATAGGCGGCTATAAGGAGGTCATCTTCTCGGTGTCGGGCGCCGAGGCCTACGACAACCTCAGGTACGAGTCGGGCGTGCACCGCGTGCAGCGTATTCCCAGTACGGAGTCGGGCGGGAGGATACACACGTCTGCCGTTACCGTGGCTGTGCTTCCCGAGGCCGAGGAGAGCGATATCGTGATCGATCCCAACGACCTCCGGATCGATGTGTACCGCTCCACCGGCCATGGGGGCCAGTCGGTAAACACAACAGATTCCGCCGTGCGGATCACCCACATCCCGACGGGCATGGTGGTCACCTGTCAGGACGAAAAGTCCCAGCTGAAAAACAAGACCAAGGCGCTCAAGGTGCTACGCGCCCGCCTGTATGAACGGATGGAGCAGGAACGCCTCGAGAAGGAGGCGCGCGAAAAGCGCTCGCAGGTCGGTTCGGGCGATCGCAGTGAGCGCATACGCACCTATAACTTCCCCCAGTCGCGCGTCACCGATCATCGGATCGGCCTGACCGTGCATGCCCTGGAGAGCTTTCTCGAGGGCGATCTCAACCCGGTGATCGACGCGCTCAAGCGTCATGATGTCGAGCAAAAGCTTAAAACCGCCGTCGGCTGACCGCGGGTGCGCGCGTATGACCGTGGGCGAGGCGTTACGGGAGATCGCGTCCCGCCTCGTCTCCGCGGGCATGGAAACGCCCCTGCTCGACGCCGAGGTCCTTCTTGCGTGCGCCCTCGGTGTTGAGCGCTACCGCCTGCTGGTGGATGCCGGACGCCCCGTAGATCCGGCGGGGTTTCGCGCCTGCCTTCGAATGACGCGCCGGCGATGTGCGGGCGAGCCCGTGGCCTACATTGTCGGAAGGAAGGAGTTCTATTCCCTAGACTTTCAGGTGACGCGCGACGTCCTCATCCCCCGCCCCGAAACGGAACTCCTGGTGGATATGGCGCTGTACCATGCCCGGCAGGGAGCGTCCCTTCTCGACCTCGGCACGGGGTCGGGCGCGATCGCCGCGGCGGTCGCGCGAAACAGGCCGGACATTACGGT
>CAZEAH010000149.1:0-7060 GCA_964510075.1 uncultured Leptospirales bacterium
GCTCGACTGGTCCCAGGCGTACCTGCCCAACCGCGAACTGATCTTCGCGCTTCCCGAGCGGTTAAGCGTGCACTCGATACGGGATGTCGTTCCCGAGGATATGCTGTACTGGTATTCGGACTCGGAGCAGAAAAATGTTTTTGCTCTCAAAGAGCTCAGAAAGACCGTTGATGAATTCGTCGGATCGTTCAGCTCGGGATTCGCCTTTCTGCTTCCGAATACCCTGACGCACGATGCAAAGGCGCGGATCGCGTTCAATCTCGACGCGCCGATGCACCTGTATCCGTCGTGGTATCCCGTTTCGTTCCAGGTGGGAAGCGAGGAGCTCGAAGGCGCGGGATTTGCGGGGATGCCTTTTCTTTTCACCGGAAGGAACCGTGCGATGGTATTCGCTTCGTTTACCGTCAAGGCGGATACGCAGGATTTTGCCATCGAAACCACCCGCGCGATGAGGGATTCGGAGCAATACCTAGGCGCCGTCGGATGGCGCGATTTTGAGAAAGCGGAGGTTCCTCTTGCCGACGGCGGTCACTTCATCGTCCGTTCCACCGAGCGTGGTCCCGTTTTGAGCGATATTTTTATAGGGGTGTACCGGACCGACTGCATCTCGGTCAGAACCATTATCCCCGGTGAAGACTATGTGACCGCGCTGTTCGATGTTCCTTTTGCGGATTCTCCGGCCGTGGCGCGCGCACGGCTCCTTAATGTGAGCTCGCCGCCCCGGGCGTTCCTGTTCGCTTCGGGAGACAACGGCCTCCGCGGATTTTCCGGCAGGCTTCCGGTCCGTGTCCGGGGGGCGGGGGTGATTCGAAACAGGGTGTTTAATCCGGCCTGGACCGGCGCGGTCGACCTGTCCAATTATTTCGAGGAGGCGGGGCGTGGTGTGAGCATTGTCGGCGGTTCGTTCGCCGATGGCATGCCCCCCGTTTTACGTGACGCCCTCCCGTACAGCGACACGAACCGTATTGCCCGAATCCGCGAACTCCTGTCGGGCGGAGGCGGAATTGACGCCGTCTCGATCCAGCGGGTGCTTCGCGACACCTTTTCCGTGACGGCTTCGAGGTTCGTTCCGCTGTATCTCCGTATGCTGGAGAAGATTCCGGTGACTTCAGCACGGCTTGCGCGCATCTACTTTCTGGACTGGGATTTCAGGATGCGGAAGGATTCGGTGGCGGCCACAATTTACCAGACTCTGCTGGTCAAGCTCATTCAAGAAACGCTCGGGGATGAATGCAAAAACGAAATAACCGACATACTCGAACATCATCACCTGTTGTCGGATGCGTTTATGGAGGCGCTTGCGGACGAGCGATCCTTGCTGTTCGACGACATCTCCACTCCGGGGAGGGAAGAGAGAAGGGACGATATTTTCGACAGGGCCTTCCTTCGTTCCATGCGCTATCTCAATGAGCGTCGCGGGCCGATAATGGAGAACTGGTACTGGGGCAGCCTTCATTCGGGGCATTTTGCGGTTCCGCTTATTGATGAGAGAGGTTTCTGGTCGCGTATGTTTTACAGAAAAACAGACGAACCGGTCGAAGGCGGATCCTCGACGGTCTATCGCGGGACAGCGCTTCCTATGGAGAACATGCGGGCGGGTGTTACGACCTGCCTTTCGGGGATCTACGACGAGACCGCCGGGGCGTTTTCCGCGTCGTACAGCTACTCTCTCAATCCCTTTTCGGACTATTTCGACTACAGGAAGGAATACGGCGTCTTCGCGGCGTTCGGTTCTGAGGGAATCCGACACCATACCGATTTACGCCCCGCGAAATGAACGATGTGGAGCTGATCGGGATCGAACCGACGGCCTCTAGAGTGCGATTCTAGCGCTCTCCCAGCTGAGCTACAGCCCCATGGTGCGTCCATGCTATGCGGTGCCATGGGATGCGTCAATGAAAATTTATTCATGGTTGATGATAAATGATATCCGGCTGGCGCTTCCATGTCTTCCCGGCCGCGGGGAAGGGCGGCGGCTCGATGCCCTCCGCCAAACGGGTCTTCGGTTCGATGAAGCGGCGAGGTCTCTTTACTCGGATGATTATGACGCTCGTTATATTGTGCGGCGGTCGGACCTTTGCGGCCGAGCCCCTCATCATCGACAAACAGTTTTCACGGAGCGGCCTGAGCCGCCATCTGGAATATTTCCTTGATGACAAGGGAATCGCCGGTATCGAAATCGTTTCCGCCGACGGATTCCCCTTCCGGGCGGTCGATCGTACCGGAGACAGTCCCTCTTTCGGCTACAGCCGCGGCGCGCTCTGGCTGAGGTTTCGGGTTTCGAACCCGGGGCCCATGCCGGTCGAATGGTTCCTCGAGTACAATTATCCCATTATCGACCATGTCGAGCTGTTTGTTCCGGAAGGGAAGGGCTTCGAGAGAATGGAGGGCGGGGACCATCGTCCCTTCGCCGAGCGTCCGGTGCGATACCGTTCCCCCGTGTTCCCGCTATCCTCGAAGGGCGGCGAGTCCATGTATTACCTCAGGGTGCGGAGCCAGGGCTCGCTCACGGTGCCGCTTGTCGCGTGGCATCCGGATGCGTTCGATATAGCGCGAACCACGGAGTCGCTTTTGCTCGGGATATACTACGGTGTTATGGCGGGGCTTGCGCTGTATATGGCCTTTCTGTTCCTTTCCGTGCGCGAGATCAACTACCTGTATCTCGTGCTGTCTATGTCGGGTATCGCCGTCTTTACAATGGTGCACAACGGGACAGGCTTCCAGTATCTCTGGCCCGAAAGCGTCGCCTGGCAGAACAGGGCGCATCCGCTCCTCATGTTTTTCGTGAACGCGGTGATGCTGCAGTTTACCCGTCACTTCCTTTCCACAAAAGAGAAGATGCCGCGCCTTGACGCGGTCGTTCGGACGCTCTCGCTCTTAAATTTGCCCATGCTCGCGGTGCCGTTTGCGACCGAGTACTATTACGCGACCCAGGCTGCGGTGGTGATCTCCGGGCTTGCCGGAACACTGTGCATCCTGGCCGGGCTTGCCGGCTTCTGGAGCGGGCTCAGGGAGGCAAGGTATTATCTGACCGCCTGCCTGTTCTTTCTGCTCGGGGTGCTGCTTATGGTCTTGCGCGCGTACGGACTGCTTCCCGAGAACCCGGTAACGGCCTGGACATATCAGTTCGGCTCGTCGGCGATGGCCCTGCTTTTTTCGCTCGGGGTGGCGGACAAAATAAACTCCATCCGGGCGGAACGCGAACGGGCCCTGAACCGCCTGGCCGAGTCCGAAGAAAAATACCGTACGCTGGTGGAAAACGCCCACGACGGGATCATTCTTCTTGCGGACGAGCGGCCGTTGTACGCCAACCCCTCCCTGATCGCCATGCTGGCCTACCCCGAAAGCGAGTTCTATAAAAAGACCGTCTCCGACTTCCTCCCGGACACTCCACTGGGCAAAGATCTGGTGCTGCCCCGGTACCGCCAGAGGGTGCGCGGGAAGGACCTTCCCTCCAGGTACGAGGCCCAGCTTCTCACCGCGGACGGACGGCTGCTCGACGTTATTATATCGGCGTCGCGTATTCGCATGGGCGGCGAGGATGTGGTGATCTCGATCATCAGCGACGTGACGAACCTGAAACAGGCGGAAAAAACCGTGCACCGGCAGTACCACGAAATACGCGCCCAGTACTCGGAGGTCGAGTCGCTCAATCGCGAGCTGATGAGGACCCACCGGGAGCTGGTGGACCTCAACGAGCGGCTCGCCAGGGAAAAGGAACAGCTCGCGGCGACGCTTGTGTCGATCGGCGACGGGGTGATCGTCACCGACACGGACGGACGCATCGTTATGCTCAATTACGCCGCCGAGAGGCTGACGGGCTGGAATCAGGCCGAGGCCGTCGGGCACCCGGTCGGCGAGCTCTTTAATGCCGAGGCCCCGCCCCTCAAGGGAGAGATGGACGGCGATATCGTCTCGCGTGTCATACGCAAAGGCGGCCTGGAGCTCAGCGACGTTCCGCTTGCGCTGACGAAAAAAAACGGGGACGAGAGGCTGGTGGAAATCTCTCACGCCCCGGTTATGTCTGCGGCCGGGGAAGTTCTCGGGGTCGTACTCGCGGTGCGCGACATTACGGAGAAGCACAAGCTCGAAAGAGAGCTGATGAAGATCGGCAAAATCGAGTCCCTCGGCCTCCTGGCGGGCGGTATCGCACACGATTTTAACAACCTGCTGACGGCGATTATCGGCAATCTATCGCTTGCCAAGATGGAGGCCGGCGACAACAGGGCGTGTTCGGAGATACTCGAACGCATAGAGAGCGTCTCGCAGAGGGCGGTCAACCTGACGCGCCAGCTCCTCACTTTTTCGAAGGGGGGCGACCCGATAAAGAAGTCGGCATCGATCGTTGAGCTTCTGGAAGAGAGCGTTTCATTTCTTCTGGCCGGCTCGAACGTGCGGAGCCACCTTTCGGTCGAGGGGGATGTATGGCCAGTCGATATCGATCCCGATCAGATCAGCCAGGTCGTTCACAACCTCATCATCAACACCATGCAGGCTATGCCCGACGGTGGAAATCTGCGTATAAACATCCGAAACGTCTCCGATGTGCAGTGGCTTCCGTTGCCCGCGGGCCGTTACGTGAGGGTCTCCATATCTGACGAGGGTGTCGGTATTCCGCAGAAACACCTCAGCAGGATATTCGATCCCTATTTCACCACCAAGGAATACGGCAGCGGCCTGGGCCTCGCGATCACCTACTCGATCATCAAGAAGCACGGCGGACACATCGATGTGGAGTCGAGCGAGGGTATGGGCGCGACATTCAACGTATATCTGCGAGCATCCGAAGGGGACGGGGCGCAGGAGATCCCCTCTGCCCCGGTGGCCTTGCCCCCGAAGCGCCGGGGAAGGATTCTGGTGATGGACGACGAAGAATATATCCTCGAACTTGCGGTCAACATGCTCAGGCATTTCGGGTACGATGTCACCGGTGTCGCGAACGGCGCGGACGCTGTCCGGGAATATCGCGAAGCGATGGAGGGAGAAAGAGGCTTTGACGCGGTGATAATGGACCTCACCATCCCCGGGGGGATGGGCGGGCGGGAAACGCTCTCCGCGATCAGGGCCATCGATCCGCACGTCGTCGCGATCGTCTCGAGCGGTTATTCCAACGATCCGGTTATGGCGAACTTCAGGGCGCACGGTTTTCGGGGGGTTCTCACCAAGCCCTATACCATCGATGATATGATCAAAGTGATCGACGAGGTAGTTACCTCCCGCGGGGACAGGGCGGGCGATTAAAGTGAGGCGGCGGCACTACGCGAGCGCCGTCTTCTTCCCAAGGGCGAACGCCCGGCGGTTGGTTTCGAAATCCGGGAACTGATCGCGCACTACCGCGAGAATGGATTCGTCCGATACCGGCAGGGACCCGATCGCGCTCGCCATGCCGAGCGCGATCGTGTTTACTTGTCTGAGGGAATTGAAATTTCGCCTGGAGAGTTCGTCGATGTGGAACACGTGGACGCCGGCGGTGAATTCGCGAAGGCGCGCCACCACCGTTTCGAGCGGAGGATACTCTCGCTCTCCGATGCGCACCGAAACCGGTGTGAGCGGAAAATCGTTGACGATTACCACGGAGTTTTCGTTCAGCCAGCGGCCGTGCCTGAGCGCCTCCATCGGCTCCATCGATATCATCATATCCGCTCCGCCCGCGGGAATGAGTCCCGACGCGGGAGCGCGTCGTTCGTCGGCCGCCTCGCCGTTCTCGAGCTTTCTGTAGCGTACGTTGCTCGTCACGATGCCCTCGCGCTGGGCGCCGCCGCGCCGCTCGGCTTCGACGACGTCGAGGCCCTCGTGTATGGCCGCGAGCTTCAGTACGGTCCCGAGCGAAATGGCTCCCTGCCCGCCGATCCCGCATATGAGAATATCGTACGAGATCATGCGCCCATCGCTACCGCCGGACGACGCCGGATCTCCGTTCTCAGTATCGCGGAATTGAGGCACAGGTCGCGACAGGCGCCGCACCGAAGGCAGGCCGCCTCCTCGATGTAGTACCGCCATCCTTCGGCCCTGTCCTCGCGCCGTATGGCGGGGCATCCGAGCTCGATATAGCACTCGTTGCACTTCTGGCATCGCTCCTCGTCGATCTGGTAGTATATTTCGTACTCGCCGGGTGTTCGCGCGATGCGGCGGCCGTACTGCAGTGCGCATTCCTCCTCTGCGATTATGACGCGCACGCCCCTGCCGGCGCGGATGGCTTCTTTAATGACGGCCATGGAGGCCTTGATGTTGAATGGTCTGATGGTGCGCACGTACGAAACCCCGATCGATTTGAGGAGGCCTTTGATGTCCACCGGGCGCATGCGCGTTCCGTCGAGCGCCACGTCGGTGGTCGGGCTTGGCTGGTGCCCGGTCATCGCGACCCACTTGTTGTCGAGGATGACCAGCACCAGGTTCGCGTTCTGCTGCACGGCGTTTATGAGGCCGGGAATGCCTGAATGGAAAAAGGTCGAGTCGCCGACGTAGGCGATGACGTTTTCACCCTCGATCTTCTGCAGCATTCCCTGGGCAATGCCGACTCCGCAGTTCATGCAGGTCACCCAGTCGAAGGCGCGAAAGGGCGGAAGGCATGAGAGCGTATAGCATCCGATGTCGCCGGCGAAGACCGCGTTGCGGTCGGTGGCCTTTACGATCGAGTACAGCGTGGCCCTGTGCGGGCAGCCGGTGCAGAAGGCCCCCTGCCGCGGCGGCAGATCGCTCGCGAGCTTTTCGGAAAGCCCTATCGCTCTGGTCATGCGGGAGGGGAGCGGCGCGCGCAGTTCGTCGGACAGGCGCTCGGCGATGAGATCGACGTCGAGCTCGCCGTACGCGGGGAACACGTCCTTGCCGACGACCGGCACGCGTATTCCGGAGTCGTACAGGAGGCGTTTGGCCTGGAACTCGATGAACCCCTCGAGGTCCTCGACCACGTAGACGCGCTCGAGCTCCGCGGCGAACGAGGCGATTTCCCCGGCGTTGAGCGGATAGCTCATGCCGATTTTCAGTACCGGGGCGTCCATGATGCCCAGCAGCGATAGCGCCTCGATGAGGTACAGGTAATTGACGCTCGAAGAGATGAAGC
>CAZEAH010000150.1:0-3705 GCA_964510075.1 uncultured Leptospirales bacterium
GTGTGGCGAACGGTGGTGGAGCGGATGAACCTCGAAGTCATCATCGGGATGAGGGTGAGGGCCACAAGAAGTGAGCATAGCTGGGAGAACGTTATTGTGAGCGCCATCTGCCGGAATAGCTGGCCGGCAAGTCCGGTCGTAAAGAAAAACGGGATGAAGACGCAGAGATTCGTGAGCGTTGAGGCCGTAATCGCCATTGCCATCTCGTCGGCGCCGAGCCTGGCGGCCTCGGCGGGACGGGCGCCCTTTTCACGGAAGCGGAAGATGTTTTCCAGTGTTACGATTGAGTTGTCGATGAGCATTCCGACTCCGATGGCGAGACCTCCCATCGACATCATATTGAGGGAGATGTCGAAGAAGTACATCGCGATGAACGTCGCTATAATGGAAACGGGGATCGACAGCCCGAGGATCAGGGCCGAGCGAATGTTGCGCAGCATGACGAAAACGACGAGGATGGCTATGAGCCCCCCCTGCCACGCGTTGTCGATCACGTTTTTGATGGAGCGTTCGATGTACTCGGCCTGATTGAATATCGGAGTGACTTCCATCCCGCGGGGAAGGGACTTCCGTATCTTTTCGAGCTGTTTCATTATATTCCGCGCCACGATCACGGTGTTCTTGTCGGACTGCTTGTTCATCCGGATTACGACGCCGTTTTCGCCGTTAAGGCGCACAATCTCCTTGCGCTCGGCAGGGGCCTCGTAAACGCGCGCGA
The DNA here is from genome assembly GCA_964510075.1 of uncultured Leptospirales bacterium. GTDB lineage: Bacteria > Spirochaetota > UBA4802 > UBA4802 > UBA5368 > MVZN01. The sequence goes on from CAZEAH010000150.1 coordinate 719, forward strand.
TGTCTTTGAGGTACACGGGAGTATTGTTCTTAACGGCGACGACCACGTTGCGAATGTCGTCGAGCGATTCGAATTCGCCCTTGGTGCGAAGTGTGTATTTGCGGTGGGGCGACTGTATGTCGCCGCCGGCAACGTTCATATTTTCGAGCCCTACTAAAGATACGACGGTATCGATGCCGAGGTCGTAGGCCTCCATGCGGTTCTTTACGAGCTCCACTTTTATCTCGCGCTTCTGTCCGCCGACAACAGTTGCCGAAGCGACGCCGTCGATCTGCTCGAGCAGGTTTTTCAGGTTGTCCTCGGCGTATTCACGGAGGTAGCTGGGATCGCGGCTTCCCGAAACGGACAGCACCATAATCGGCATCATGGAGACGTCGAATTTTAAAACTATCGGGGTTTCGATACCGTCGGGGAGGAATTTTTTTACGATATCCACGCGCTCCCGGATATCCGAAACGGCGAGCGACATGTCGGTCCCCCATATGAACTGGACGCGGATCATCGACATGCCCTCCTTGGAGGTCGAGGTGATGGTGTCGATATTGTTGATTCCGGCAAGGGACTCCTCGAGCGGCCTGGTAACGGTGCTTTCGATCTCCTTGGGGCCCACTCCCTTGTATTCGGTGATGACCGCCACGATGGGAAACTCGATGTCGGGAAGGAGGTCAAGCGGCATCTTCGAATAGCCCACATAGCCGAGCACGATAAGCGCGACGAAAACCATCATGGCCGTAATGGGCCGGTTGACGGACAGTTCGGTTATCTTCATCGGTTGTCTCCGGCAGATTTACGCGCTGTTTCGGGCGAGGGGCTTTCATCTTCTCGGTAAACCAGAAGCTCGTCGCCGTCCGACAGTGTTTCCTGTCCGAGCGTAACCACGATGTCGCCGGGGCGAACACCCGTTATGATTTCGGTGAGGCGGCCGACGGTAATTCCTGTCCTGATTGCGCGTTTACGCGCCCTGCCGTCCTCTACGACAAAAAGACTTGTCTCACCCGCAAGGTCCGTCACTACGGCGTCCACCGGTACCGCGACTACGCCGGGCCTGGCCCCCAGTACTATCTCGATGGTGGCGAACATTCCGTGCTTGAGTCGAAGGCCCGGGTTATCGAGTCTGATCCGTACTTCCTGGGTGCGGCTGAGCTGGTCGAGAACGGCGCTCTTCTTGTGAACGCGCCCGTGGAAGACCTGCCCGGGGAACGATTCAACGACGATATGAGCGGCCATACCCACTTCGACCCGGTTGATGTCCTCCTCCATGATGCGCACGACCGCTTCGACCGAGCTCATGTTGACTATCTGCGCAAGAGGTGTCGCGGTGGTGACGGTCATGCCGCGGTCCACCATGATTTTACCGACGTGCCCGGTGATGGGGGATTCGACGACGGCGAGATTGTATTCCATTCCCACGATGTCCCGGTTGATCTTGAAAATGACAGAACCCCTCCCGACCCGGTTGCCCTCTTTGATGAGGATCGACTCAATTTTACCGGGGACCGGCGGAAAGACGTTAACGACCTCGGTACCGATGATGTCGCCTGTCAGTTTGAGAGTGTTCCTCATATCGGCGCGGCGCGCGGCGGCGGCTTTCACCGGAATCTTTCTTGACTCTTCGGTAGTGCGGGAGGCCTTGATCCGATCGACCACAAGCCGGACGACGCGGTATCCCGCCAGAAGGATTATAATAATGAGGATAACGGTAAGTATTCGTTTTGTGCTTTTTTTCATCATATTATCTCCGCCGCGCGCCGTTCAGCGCACGGGAAAATATTCAACCCCTATCGCGCGGTTGAGCTCGGCTCGAGCGACCTGAAAGTCGTAGAGTGATTGTATGTAGAGCGTCCGAGCGGTGATGAGCTGGACGTTCGCCTCGATGAGTTTCGTATTGTCGATCATTCCTTTCTGAACTGGGTTATTGCCGCCTTCAGGCCTTCTTCTGCCGTTGCGACATTGCCCTGCTGTGAGGCGAGGGAAACGTGCGCGGCCTTCAGCTTGAGATACCCCCTCTGTATATCGAGCTTGACGCTCTTAATGAAGTCGTCCATCTGGTTCTCAGTCTGCTTTGCGGAACTACGCGACTGCTTGCCCCTTGCGTGCGAAGGGTCGAGCGGCGAAAGCGCGCCCCATCGGTAGGTCGCGCCGAGGGTAATGTTCCACGAGTTGTTCCAGCCGGGCGGAGCGAAGCTCTCGCGCACGCCGCTCATCATCTGATAGAACTGGTATGATATCGGATCATACCCCGGTTCGCCCGGGCCGGGCGGAGGCGTCGTTGTGGATGCGGAACTTACGGATTTCGAGGTCCCGTAGCTTCCGCTGACGAAAAGCGAGGGCCACAGGTAAATCGCCTCGGCGGCCGCGGCCGCGTCCTCCTTCATTTCCTTTGTTTTCCTTATCTGTATGATTTCCGGCCGGTGTTTGAGCGCTTCCCCGATCATGGCAACCAGAAGAGTGCGCTCACCGTCCGCATCGGACGGCAGGGAGGCGAAATCTGACCTGTCGATTTCCATTGCCGCGGCGTCGGGTTCGATCCGGACGAAGATATCATTGCCTATCTGCATATTCAGATCGGCCATTGCCGAGAGCGCGTCGTTTCCCGAATTGATAAGCTGTGCCTTTTCGTTCGAATAGGCCACCTGAGCGCGCAGATAGTCGAGGCGCGAGAATATTCCCTTATTGTACCCGATGGTGACGGTCTTTAGGTTTTCCTCAAGCGCCTTCAGGGACTCCATCCTCATCGCCTCCGACTCGCGCGCCAGGAGCAGCCGGTAGTAGGATTGTATCGCGCGCACCACCGTTTCGCTCCGTACTTTGCGCACGTTGTTCTCGGCTATGATGTGGACGTTTCGAGAAGCCTGGAGGGTGTTGTAGAACACGCCGGGGTTGACGGAAATCTGTCCGTTGATGAATTTGACGTCGTAGCGGCCCTGTATGTCCGCGTTGAAGCCTGCGTCGGCGCCCTGGCGCGTGTATGAGACGTCGGTGGAGAG
>CAZEAH010000150.1:3715-7052 GCA_964510075.1 uncultured Leptospirales bacterium
ACCTTGAGGCGGCTCTCTTCCACGGCCTCTATTGAAGTTTTGTAGGCATTATTGTTTTCGATAGCCAGGCGGACAACCTCACTGAGGGAGAGTGTTTCCGTTGCCGCGGGCGGTGTCGCCGTTACAACGGCGGCGAGTACCGCCGTAAAGGACATACGCGCGAGTGTCATCGAAAGAGCCCTCTGTAAAAAATGGAGATGAACGCTACAAGGTCGTCGTCGGGGACCGGCTTTTTCTCGAGCTGATAACTCTGAAAGATTCCTCCCAGCATGCCCAGAAAGAGTCGCGCCGCCTGCGATGCCTCCATATCGGGCGGCCGTGTACCTGATCCAAGGACCTCCGCTATGAGCCGAATGTTCTGGCCGAAAAATGTATTACGTACGCGGACGAAACCTTCATAGTTCTGGAAGATTTCATCTACCGTCAGGTTGTAGAGATTATGGAAGTCCTGATGGAATTTGTTACTCTGGCGCGCATAGATGATGAGCTTTTCCTCAATGGTCCCCGCTGATGAAAGCAGATCGCGAATGTTATCGAAGAAAAGAACCACCTCGTGCTCTATAACGGCGATGAAAAGCTCCTGCTTGTTGGGGTAATAGTAGTACAGGGCGCTCTTTACCATGCCGAGCCTGTCGGCGATGTCCTCGAGCGTTGTTTTTTTATACCCGTGACGAGCGAAAGCCTCCTGGGCCGCCTGGAGAATTTCGTGTGTACGGGGCTTTCTGTCGTTCTCGTTTCCGGCCATTATCGCGCTCCTACCGTGTAGCGGATGAATTATTATAAAATAGCACATTCGAACATTTTGGTCAATAGTTCAAATAGAATATTATTGCTCTACTGCCTACCGATGAGACTGGCAGTTGAGCGATATCTATTAAATTTTATAATTTATATTATTCTATTTATTAATTGTTGATTAATGGCGGTATGGTGTTTGAATTGTCGTGAATCTCAGGGATGCGGCTCCAGATCGTCTGCGATCTCTCTCGCAATGTAGCGGTTTAATGCTGCCCCTGGTTATTATTTGATGTGACGGGGAGGACTATGTCATCACTCACTGGATTTTTCGGTTCTAAAAAAGGGATCGTTGCGACCGGTCTGTTCATCGGTGTCGTAGCGGCTGTTCTCCAGAAACTCGGCAATCCCGCCAATATGGGTATCTGCGTGGCCTGTATGGAGCGCGACATTGCCGGCGCTCTGGGATTCCACCGGGCCGCCGTTGTACAGTATATCAGGCCCGAGATAATAGGTTTCGTGCTCGGCGCCCTTGTCGCCGCGCTCGCGTTCAAAGAATTCCGCGCGCGCTCGGGCTCGGCGCCGATGGTGCGCTTCGTTCTGGGCTTTTTTGCCATGGTGGGGGCGCTGGTATTTCTGGGGTGTCCCTGGCGTGCCCTGCTTCGGCTCTCGGGCGGAGATGGGAACGCCATCCTGGGGCTGGCGGGTCTTTTTGTCGGCGTCGGCATCGGGGTGTTGTTTATCCGAAGCGGGTATTCGCTCGGAGCGAGCAAAAAGACCTATACGGCCGCGGGCTGGCTCATGCCGGTCATTATGGTTGCGCTCCTGCTTCTCCTGCTGGGTAACACCGTGTGGGGCGTATCTAAATCATGGCTCTATTCAGAGCCTGAAAAGTTCGCGCCGTTCTTCAGCGAGAAGGGGCCGGGTTCGCAGCACGCACCGCTCTTGATCTCTCTGGCTGCGGGGCTCGTAATCGGGTTCCTCGCGCAGCGCACCCGCTTCTGCACCATGGGGGCGGTAAGAGACGTCATGCTGATGCGAGAAATGCATCTGATGTGGGTCGTTATCGCTCTCGTTGTCGGGGCGTTTGTCACTAATTATTTCCTCGGTCAGTTCAATCCGGGATTTGCCGGCCAGCCGGTGGCGCACACGGCGCATATATGGAATTTCGGGGGAATGGCTCTTTCGGGCCTCGCGTTTGCGCTTGCGGGAGGGTGTCCCGGCAGACAGCTTTTCCTCTCGGGTGAGGGAGATGGCGACGCGGCGATCTTTGTTATGGGGATGATCGTCGGAGCGGGTTTCGCGCACAATTTCGCCACGGCAAGCTCGCCCGCGGGACCAGGTCTCTGGGGACCGGCGTCGGTGATAGTGGGGCTCGCGGTGTGCCTCGTAATCGGTTTTTCCATGCGCCAGAAGGCGTAAGCAAAGGAGGAAGCAATGGCTGAAAAACTGGATATGCGCGGGCTTTCCTGCCCGCAACCGGTCTTCGAGACAAAGAAAAAAATCGAGATGATGGGTTCGGGAACCCTGGAAGTGCTTGTGGACTCCGGCACCGCCCGTGATAATGTCACCCGCCTTGCCGAAAGCAAAGGATGGAAGGTTTCGATAACTGAACGGGACGGCGAGTTCACGCTGACCCTCGGCAAATAAACCGGTATACCCCGCCGGGCAGAGCGGGAGCTTTCGCCCGGCGCGCTTCTTATTCTTTAGGAAATGATCTACCTCGATAATTCCGCGACATCCTTCCCAAAGCCTCCCGCCGTGCTGGAGGCCATGGCCCGTTTTACCAACGAGTATGGAGCCAACCCCGGGAGGTCAGGCCATCGCCTTTCGGTGGAGGCAGGCCGTATCATGTATGAAACGCGCGAGGCGCTTGCCGCGCTCTTCAACCAGCGCGATCCGCTCCGGGTGCTGTTCGCCTCCAATGCCACCGGAGGGCTGAACCAGGCTTTGCTCGGCCTGCTGGGGAGCGGGGACCGCGTCGTTACGAGCGGGATGGAGCACAACTCCGTGATGCGGCCGCTGCGGGCGCTGGAGGCCGAAGGGGTCAGGGTTGTGGTCGCGCCGTGTGCGCTCGATGGAACGCTTGATCCCGATGATCTCCGCCGTCTTCTTTCAGAGAGAACATCGATGGTGGTCGTAAACCACGGCTCGAACGTTAACGGCTGTCTGCAGTCCATAAGGGAGATCGGGGCGGCAGCGAGAGAAGCGGGGGCGCTGTTCCTGGTAGACGCCGCACAGACGGCCGGGTGCGTGGACATCGATATGGATCGTGACAACATCGATCTTCTCGCGTTCACCGGGCACAAGGCCCTGTACGGGCCGCAGGGAACCGGGGGTCTGGTAGTCGGAGAGAGGGTGCCGATAGAACGCATGCGACCGCTCGTGTTCGGGGGTACGGGAAGCCGCTCGGAATTCGAAACTCAGCCGGAGTTCACACCGGACCGTTTCGAGAGCGGCACGCCGAATACCGTCGGTATCGCCGGCCTGGGAGAGGGAGTGCGTTTTGTCCGGGATACGGGAATTTCGGAGATACGACGTCACGAAGACACACTTGCCGCGGCGCTCTGTGAGGGGCTTGGGACGATCGACGGCGTACGCC
>CAZEAH010000151.1:0-7049 GCA_964510075.1 uncultured Leptospirales bacterium
GACCTAAAGCATGGCCCCGGCGTACCGCCGGGGCCGACGGCCGCATTAATCCACATGAAAGAGCACCTGCGAAAAGACACCGGAACCCGCCGGATGGAGCACACCGTCCCGGAAAAGATCAAGCAGCGCCTGTATCCGGTGGTGCTCGACCTTTTCTCGCGCCGCGACTTCCACCAGGTGAACCTGCGCGACATCTCTCATCAGACGGGAATCAGCACCGGGACCATATACAAATACTTTTCCTCCAAGGAGGACCTGCTCTTTACCATCCTCGATGAAAAAATGAGCGAGCTCCCGGAACTTTTCACCGCCCACATTGAGGGCCTGGAGGACACGGTGGAGATATTCCGAAAGATCATCTGGGTTTCAATGGACTTCTACGAGAGGAACCCGGCGGTCGCGATCAAGGCGTTCATCACCGTCCCCACCCGGACATGGATGCAGGAGCATTCCTACCGACGGGAGGACGTCAAAACCATCCTCAGGCACCTTGTCGAGCGAGGAAAGGTACGCGCCGATATCGACCCCTCCGTTACCCCGCGTATCATAGAGATGATGTATTACATGCTCTGTTATCGCCACATCCACGCCTGGTACTACCACGGAATGAAATGGAAGCTCACCGAAAACATCGACGAGATATTCAACCTTCTCTGGAAGGCGGTCAGGCGCGAGAGCTGATCAGAACTGGACGCGCACACCGACGGTCGCGTTGACGTCCTTCCTGTTGTAAAGGTTCACCATGGTCTCCCCGGTCAGCTTGAGCACCCACAGATTGATTTCCATACCGATGAGATACGTCGGGATCGCATAATAGGGCTGGTATGTGTTCGTCGATTCGAATAAAAGGGTTCCGATCTGGCCGTTATACGGTGCACCTGAGATTGGTGGATCATCCGAGGTCAGGTCTCCGGTTCCTCCAAATCGCATCTTGAAGTATCCCGCATTTCCGGTCAGCCCGAAGCCGGTATAAAAGCTGAAAAGATAGAAAACATCAAAATATGCGACCGCCTGGGCCGTGAGTGAAACTATACTCCAGAGGACGCGCGCATTGTACTCCCCGTCAAAATTCGTTGTAATCGTAAATGGACTCCCGCTTTCCTCAATCGTGATATCATCGAAATCGACTTCGTAATCACCGGTGACTTTGATATCACCGTACATGAAGTCTCCCCCCAGCGATACGGTCACGCCGCCGAAATTGAAGATAAAGGGAAGCAGCTTCTTTTTCTTGACGATATTATAGCGGATCTTGGCGCCAAGCGAAAGAAGTTTGTAGTCCGAGAGCTTCGCGATGTCCGTGGACAGACCCGGATCAACGACTGACTTAGCGAGACTGAAATACTTACCGATTATATCGAATCCGCCGCCAAGACCCATGCCGAAATGGAGGACGGGATTCGGGGTGATACCGGGAAGGCTCCCGTTGTCGCTCTCGGGCCGCGAGTCGTCGAAATACCGCATATTTGTCATACCCGCGCCCATGGCGACGCCGACCTGAAAATGCGGGAAGGTGCCGATGGTGGCCTTTCCGACCGGGTACCCTGTTATATTTCCCATGGCAAGGGAATCGGCGATGATGGGACCGTTGAGGTCGGCCTTGTCCTGGACCTGGTTAACCAGCTCGGTCGCATCAGGAATCTCCACAACTCCCGGAAACGAAGTATCAAACCGCACTGTCGTGCGCGCGGCGAGATCGGGAATACAAATAAGGATGGCCACAAGAGCAAGCAGTACACATCTCAGGAATCTCATCTTTTGACTTCTTTCGCGCCCAATAACACAAGCGCACCGTGAACCGATCATAAAAGAATCCCCCTACCGCGCCACTCCACCTTAACGGCGTACGCAAGATCTTGCTTGCGGTGGCGGCGGCTGATCAATCAATGGCAGAAAAATAACCACATCCGCGCGGGGGTGTCAATGTAATTTCAATGCCGCATCCCCGAAGTGAGCCGCGCGAGCGCGTCCGAAAGCCCGTTGATGGTCCGCGTCGATTCCGCGATCTTTTCGGCGACCTGGACCAATTGCTGCGCGGATTCCGAGATGAGCATGAGGGTGGTGCTCGATTCGTGCGAGGCGAGCTGCTGCTCCCTGGTGGAGTTCTCTATCCCGCCGGCGGATTCGTAAATGCGGCGGTTTAGGTTGGTTACGATCTTTACGGTGTTGCCGATGTCGGCGATGAGATCATTGATTGACGAGATCTCGACGGTGATCTTCTCGACCGTGGCGTTGAGCTTGGACATGAGGGCGGCCGACCGGTCGATAGACTCCCTGCTGGCGCCGAGGTTTGCCCTGTTCTCCCTGATGAGCTTTTCTATCTCGCGAGCGTTGCGCGAGGTCGCGTCGGCAAGTTTCGATATCTCGTCGGCGACCACCGCAAACCCCCTGCCCGACTCGCCCGCGCGCGCGGCCTCGATCGCCGCGTTGAGCGAGAGCAGGTTGACCTGGTCGGCTATGTCGTTGATCACCTGGATAAAGCCCGACATCTCGCCGCCCTTTGTCTCAACGACGCCGAATTGCTCGCGCGTCGCCCCTATCTGCTCGATGGACTCACGCGAATAGCGCTCGATCTCTTCGGTCACCTCCTGAAGTACGCCCGAGCTGGACTGTATCTTGTCATACACCTTCTGCAGATCGCCCACGGCCTCGCCGGCTATCTGCATCTCCTCGTACAGGGAACGGGCGGTGCGCGCCACTCCTTCGGCGTTTCCGGACAGCTCTTCGAGCGAAGCGGATATCTCCTCCAGCGACGCCGCCTGACGGTGCGAAAGATCATGCACCTCCTCGACCACAAGATTCTGCCGCTCGGCCTGCGTTTTCAATACGCCGACCGACTCGTCGATGCTCCGCCCGACCTGCTGGATCTCCCCGTAATTCTTTTCGGACTCGGCGGCCTTGTCGATGGCCAGGCGCAGAATCTCCCTTGTCGCCTTCGCGCCGGCGGCCGCTCCTATCCCCACCCAGACATAAATGAGGAAACGCACGCCGATAACGCTCCCCACAGGCCCTTCGGGGATGAGATTGGGACGCAGAATAAATAAAAGAATCTGGGAGGCGACCACCAGCAGAAAAGAAAACATCGAAACCCTTACATTGAAATAGAAAACACTAAGCATGAGAATAATGTAATGCGCCGCGAAAAGCTCCCTCGAACCGTATATAACATACTGGAATATAAAAAGGCTCAACATCACACCGAAAATGGCTATATAGCTCGACGCCACACGCCCCCTGAAGCGCCGGGAAAAGAGTATCGTCACACCGAGGATAGAGCCAACAGCCAGTAATTCAATAAGTATATCGGTAAACGTGAGATATTTAGATCCGGTTCCGGTAAAAAGGATTGCGACAGTTGCCAGATTGGCAAGCAGCACTATCCCCGCAAAGGCAGTGTACAGCCGTCTATTATTGCTGATCAGCACACGGCTGAAGATCTCTGTCTCCTCCAGCCGCACTCCCTCCTTCCGCCCGCCAGAGAAAAGCCCCATGATCTCCTCCCTTCAGGGTTCCGCGGCCGATGCCGCCGGTCCCGCCTCATTCGTGACGCGGATGATGTAGTATAATCATACCACTACACTATATCAGCATATTTTTGTATAGCAAATTTTATATACTGTCGGGCCGGCGGACCGCCCCGGCGCCTCAGGCGCCGAGGTTTTTGGCCTCCGAAAGTGCGGCATCGTAGTCCGGCTGATCGCCTATTTCCTTAACGATCTGCTTGTAGGCCAGTTTCCCATCGGTATTTACAATGAATACCGAGCGCGCCAAAAGGCCAAGTTCGTCGATATACACCCCGTATCGCAGACCGAATTCGCGGTCCTTGTAATCCGAGAGCATTAGTATGTTTTCGATTTTAAACGAATCGCAGAACCTGCGCTGGGCGAAGGGGAGGTCCATCGAAATTGTCACCAGTTTTACCTTCAATTTCGCCGCATCCTCGTTAAAGCGTTTTGTCTGAAGCTCGCAGACGGGCGTGTCCAGCGACGGTACGGCGCTGATGATGATGATTCCTCCCTTCATCGAGTCGAGCTTGACCGGCTGCATGTCCTTTCCGATCGCCGTGAAGTTGGGAGCGATGTCGCCGACGCGAACATCCTGCCCCTGAAGCGTCACGGGCATTCCCTTAAACGTAACGATTCCCTTTCTTTCCATGGGCCACCTCCTTTTTATACGGCATATAGATGCGGGACAACGTCCCCGGAATTTGAGAATCTAAGCTTCGCGGGAAGCTGTACTCATCCCCGCGGGTGATCAAACAATATACGCATTCCCCGATACGGATTCATCATTTTTTTCGCTTGAGCATGTGCGCCGCCAGACGTTTCCCCAGGCCTATGATGGTGAGAACGGTCGGCCGGTCGAGCGACTCCGGGAATACGCTGGCGTCGCAGACATACAGTCCTTTGACGTCAGTCATCAGATTTGTATCGAGCATGGTGCCGATCCGCACTGTGCCGCTTGGATGGGTTCCCATGAGCGGACGGGTGAACATGCCGGTCGGGTCGGCCCCGGCTTTAAGGAGTATTTTTTTGCACACGGCCTCTGCCTTCGCAAGCCGGGACCGGTCCCCCGGCGTGAGCTGCTTGCTGATGTAGTTGGGAAATACGCCTCCGGAGATGTCGTCCTTCAGTTTTATCATAACGCCGAGGATATTACCCCAGCGCGGCCATTTGAGCGCATACCGCAGACCTACCCGAATCGCGCCGAGAGGATAGAGCAGCCAGGGATCTATCAGGGTGGAAAGCATATAGCCGTCCTCGTCATTCTCCCAGGACCAGGTCATGGGCGGCTCCTTGCCGATCCCTTTCTCCCTTGTAAAGCCGTACACCATCACCGTGGTGTCCATCGTCATACCCACTCCGGCGTCACGCAGGCCGGAAGCCTGGAGAATCCGGGGAGTCCCTATCCCGCCGGCGGCCAGCACCACCGTGTCGGCGCGCACGGTAAAGGATTTCATTCCGATACGACCCTCGACGCCGGCGGCCTGGCCTCCGTCCACAATGACCTTCGCGACCCGCGCGCCGGTCAGCACCTCCAGTCCGTAACCTGACGCCTGGTCGACGTATTCCGCAGCGTTCCATTTGGCGCCGCACCGGCATCCCAGCATGCACGAGGCCGTGCAGTCGAATCGTGCGGCGCGGGAGGGTTTCATGAACTTGGGCTGCGCGTACCACCGGTACCCCAGCTCGCCGGCGGCCTCGGCGATGCGCGTTGAGGCCCGTCCCCGGAGTTCCGGCGGAAGGGGCGCGATTTCCAGTTCCTTCTCGGTCTCGAGCACCTCGCGGTCAATGTCGATCCTGTACTTCCGCTTGAGCCATGCGGGGGGCCGCGCGGAGCATCCGCAATACATGCTGGTCGCGCCCCCGAGCATGAGCGGGCTCACGATCTGGAGCCCCTCCCTGGTAAACAGCAGGCTCATCCTGTCGGAATACATGAGGGCGCCGATATAGGTGCCGTAATAGGATTTGCCCCGGTGGTCGATACCGCGTTCGAGAAGCATCACCCTGCGTCCCGCTTTGGAGAGCTCGCGCGCCACCGTCGCGCCGCCGGGCCCCGATCCCACAACAACCACGTCCGCGGAAAACGTCAGATTTCGTACCATCGCCGCCTCCGGCCTTTCGTCCATTTTTCAGGGCTCAGCCCTGCTTCAATGCGTACCTGCCTTTGATAAAACGATACATCGTAAAAAGCGCCTGGTCAACCGGGGAGCCGATATCCGTGTCGACCAGCACGTCCTTTCGGTACTGAGCGAACCAGTTGTACAGCCGGCGCGCCCCGTCGGCTTCGCCATCCGCCGCGTGGCAGACGGCAACGAGTTTTCGCATCTCGTCGAGGGCGAAAAAATTACGCGCGTTGTTGATGATGATAATAAAGGAACTGCCGTCGTCGGCCTCTTTAACATCGATGGTGGTCTTGTTCGTAACGCCCGTTCCCTGTCGTATGGCGTCCACCGTCGCCATTTTTTTCCTCTCCTGGTGCTCTTTTAGAACCTTCGCGTTGTGCTTTAAAATCGCCGCCTGCCGTATCAGCTGGCGAATGCCGTCCGCGTCCAGGCCTGATGCCGCCTCGCGCAGTTCCGCAAGGAGCGGGTTCTCCTGTACCGCGCCCTTCGTGCTTCCCGCCGGGGCACCCTTCGGAACGCGCGCGGTCTTTTTAACGGGTTTCCCCTTTAGAGCGTTCCCGGCTTTCGCGGCCGGTTTCTTGGATCCCGTGGTCCGTCGGGCAGTCGCCTTCGCGCTCACGGAGGCAGGTTTTTTCGCCGCTTTTACGGTTTTTTTCGCCCCCGCCTTCTTAACGGCCTTTACCGTCTTCTTCATCGCCACCCCCCTTCCAGCTTATTTCCTGATGATGTAAAACTCGGTTCGCCTGTTTTTCTTCCGTCCCTCCTTGCTCGCGTTACTCGCTATCGGCTTCTCCGCGCCGAAACCGACAGCCGCGAGACGCTCGGGGCTTATGCCGTTTTTTATCATATATTCGACGACCGCGTCGGCGCGCCTCTCGGAGAGCCTCTGGTTGTGCGCCTTTTCTCCGGTGGAATCGGTATGACCGCGCACCTCGATCTTCATGGACGGGTTCTTCTTCAAGATGGCGACGACCCTGTCGAGCACGTCGAGCGACTCCTTTTTGAGATATGCCCGGTCGATCTCGAAGTAAATACTGTCCATCACGATGGTCCTGCCCTGTTCTATTCTCTCGAGGCGTATGGAACGTTCGTCTTCGCCGCGGTTCACGGTTATCTTTTTGGGGATGAATCCGTCCGCGGTCGCCATCACCTCCACGCCGTCGGTGTCCGGCACCTCGATCGGCTCACCGGGCTTTCCGAGCGCGAGCTCCCTGGAATAGACCAGCCGGTCTTTGTCCCATTTCTTTACGCTCACGCGCGCGCCGACCGGAGCGTCGCCCTCGTCGGTCACCGAGAGCTTCATCGTTCTGAGCGGAAGCGCTTTTTCCGGTTCGCGTTTGACCGGCTCGAGAGGCCCCTCTTTCGCGTCGGGAAGCACGGCGGTGTCGGCCGGCGATTTTTCCCCGCCGGGCCTGTAGTACCC
>CAZEAH010000152.1:0-7042 GCA_964510075.1 uncultured Leptospirales bacterium
GGTCCGCACACAAAGGCGACGGTGTTTTCGATGGGAAGGTTCGCCTTGTCGAACAGCGTGTGCACGAAGCCCGTCTCCCCTTTCCAGTCCGGAGTCGGTACGTCGACGGTGATGTAGGTCTCGAAGCCCTGGAAGCTCTGCCACTCTTTGAGGTTTTCCTTATACATGAGGTCGTCGGGCGTGCGCGCCCCGTGGAGCACCAGAACCCTGACGAAGTCTTTCTTGTACTGTAGCGCGTGGACGATTGACGACCTGAGCGGGATGAGCCCGATACCGCCCGCGACGTACACCAGGTTTTTGCCCTTGAACTCCTCGAACGGGAATCCGTTGCCGAATGGCCCGCGAATCCCCACCTTGTCGCCGGGCGCGAGCGCGTGGAGGGCGCTGGTCACCTTGCCCACGGTGCGCACCGTTATGTGAAACCGGTCATTCTCGGGGCTGGGCGGCAGCGAAACGGCGAACTCGCCCGCTCCGAAGACCGTGCACATGATGAACTGTCCCGATTTGTATTTGAAATTGTTCCAGATTTCCTTGTTGTCGATCGAAAGGTAGAAGGTTTTCACCTCGCGAATCTCGTCCCTTATCTCCTCGATCGTGGCGACCTCGGGCACGGTGATTATCTTTCCGTTCTGGATGTTCAGTACCTGGCTCATACGCTTCCCCTACCTCGTAATTTCCCTTCTGACATAGGTCACGACGTTCGGCAGGCCGATATCGCCGGGACACACCCAGGCGCAGCGGCCGCAGCCCACGCACCCCGGCCTGAGATATTTCTTCATCTGCGAATACGACAGCTTGCAGAAAAAACGCTTGTTGCGGCGGTCCTCAACGGGCTTGCGCGGATTGTGCCCTCCGGCCATGCGCGAATAGCCCTCGTAGGAACAGGAGTCCCAGGTGCGCAACCGGTCGGCGCATCCCGCGCATTCCGGGTTGGTGACGTCGGCGATATTGAAGCACGAGCAGGACGGGCATACAAAGGTGCAGGCCCCGCACTCGAAGCACTGGTCGCCGATGTACTCCCAGACCTCCTCTTTGACGAAACCGGTGGTAACGCGGTTCATCACCCGCGAGATCCAGGCCTTGGAATCGACGGCGATGTCCTCGAACATGGAGATCGACTTGTCGACCTTCTCCTTTTTCAACGCGAGGTGCGAGTCGTTCGCCGGGGAAAGACCGAGCTTCGCCGCGAACGCCGCGCCCTTCTCGGAGCCCGCCTCGACGAGGTACTCGTCTCCCAGATCGGTGAGATTGAGATCGAAACCCTCCGTCGCCGCCGGCCCGCTGTCGGTGCACACGCAGAAGCACTGCTTGAACGGCGTGACGCAGGTATTGGTGACGATGAACATTTTTTTGCGGTGATTCAGGTAGACCTCGTCGACGAATTCCTGGCCCATAAAGAAGCGGTCAAGGCAGAGCATGCCGGCCAGGTCGCAGGGGCGGAGTCCGACCAGGGCCTTCGGCTCGACCCGGTAATCGGGCTCCATTTTCACGGTGTTTTTCGACCTGTCGTATTCGTAGGCGAGGATGCGTTCCATCTGCGGGAACACGACCGATTTGGGCGGGTTCGACGGGATGGGGGCCGCGAGATTGATATCGGCCGCGTTGTCCGCCCGGTCGAAAAAGGTCTGTCCCGAGCCCTTCTCGATCATGGGGCCGTATACCCGGTATTCCCGGCCGAGCTCCTGTGCGATTCTACCGACGTCGGCTTTCTTGATAAGGAACATGGTCATACCTTCTCAATCCTTACTGGAATCGTTGCGTCTTCTCCCTGTCTGAGAACCTCGGTGTGTCCCAGCAAAAAGCGCGATATCATTTCCTGTACGAAGTACGGGGCGTACGCGGTATTTGGACGCACGTCATCCGAAACCTTCGCCGCCACCCGCATCTCCCCGTGCGGCGACACCACGCGCACGGGCCAGCGGTCGCGCACCCCTATCTCCTTCGCGCTCTGCGGGCATATCTCGACATAGCCTTCCGGATAATCCATGAGCGTCGCGTTGTATTCGCGCATGGGGATATGCGTCTTCTTCATAAGATTGTTCTGGTGCCAGAAGTGCTGCGCCTTACCCACCATGAGCAGGAAGGGGAACTGGTCCTTCGCCACAGGCACCTCGAAAACGTCGCTGACGTCATAAAAGGATAGTTTCCGTCCCGCCTTCTCGATATCGAAACGCTTCGTCCCTCGGGGGTTCGCGGCGTCCACCGGCCACTGAAGGCCGAAGCCGCCGGCAAGCTTCGCGTGTGAAACCCCGGCATAGGTCGGAGTGAGCCGGGCGATCTCATCCATCACCTCGGCAACCTTCGCGTAGCTCCATGCCTGTCCCGCCTTCGCGGCGATCATCGAATAGAGCTTCCACCCGGGAAGCAGTCCCTCCTCGGGTTCGATCTTCTTTACGGAAAACTGGATGCGGCGTTCCGCGTTGGTAAAGGTGGCGTCCTCCTGGACGTAGGTGGCAATGGGGAGCACCACATTCGCATACTCAGTAAACGGGTTCTTGAATGCGCCAATGTAGGCGACGAAGTCGAGTTTCTTGATCGCGTCGGCATAGCGCACAATCCCCTCGTCGTGGTCCACCACCACGAGTGCTTTCAGCTTCGACGCCGGGTCCGACAGCGACTGGTAGATCGCCGCTCCCGGCGATGATGGAAGATCGGTCTTCCACTCCGCGGCGAACTTCTTCGCGACCGAGGCGTCGGCAAGCGGCTGAAAGCCGGTAAGGAGGTCCGGAGCCAGCCCCATATCGTAACCGCCCTGCAGATTGTTGAGACCGGAAACGGGATTGACCCCGCATCCTTCTTTCCCGATTTTCCCCGCCATAAGGAAGAGGTTATAGATATAGCCGATAGTGTCCTCGTCGAGTCCCGAAATACCGGAGGAAAAGAACACCATCGCCGACCCGGCCTTCGCCAGACCGCGGGCGACCGCCTTTATCTCCTCAGCGGGCACGCCGGTCCTTTCGCTTACCTCGCTGTCGGGGAGCAGCGCGAACGCGCGGCGGAACTTTTCGAACCCCTCGGTGTGAGCGGCGAGGAACGCCGCGTCCGAAAGCTTCTCCTCATAAATTGTCCTGGCGAGGGCGAGCACCGCGAGCTTGTTGGCGCCGGGTTTGACCTGCAAAAATTTCTTCGAGAGCTTAGCGATCTGGGTGCGCCGGCTGTCCAGGGTCACCACCATGGCGCCCGCGCGTTCGGCCATGTGGATCTCGCTTCCGATGATGGGATTCTGCCGGGTGATATCGATCCCGGCCACCAGGATGAATTCGGCCTTGCGTATTTCCTCCACAGAACCGAGCATGCCCGCCATCCCCGTGCCCGCGTGCAGCACATTGAGGCTTGCGCGGTGTCCCGATTCGCTGTCCAGGCTGATGTTGTTGGTTCCGAAAACGGAGCGGGCGAGCTTCATTAGAAGGTAGTGTTCCTCGTTGGAGGAGCGCGGCGAGGCGAGAAATCCGATCGATTCGGGTGCGTACTTTTTCAGGGCGTCCACAACGCGCGCGACCGCGTCATCGTAGGAGGCTTCCGCGAATCCGCCGTCCGTACGAACCAGGGGTTTCTTGATTCGTTCGGGGGTGTCGAGAAGCTCGTGGATGTTCCAGCCCCGCACGCACAGGCGGCCTTTGCTTACGGGATGGTTCTGGGAGGGGTAGACCCGGGTGATCCTGTTGTTTTCGACGCCGATAAAATGGCCGCACCCTGTCCCGCAGAAGGTGCACACGCCAGGTTTCTGATTCATACCATAACACTCCACGCAATAGGATTTCCGTTGCCGGTCGCGCACAGCACCGCCCGCATATACGACCCGTTACAAACGACAGGCCCATAAGCGCCGCGGACGGCTGTGAGCAAACCGACAAGACCTGATGCAGAGCTTATGGTACCCTGAGCGGG
This sequence comes from uncultured Leptospirales bacterium, assembly GCA_964510075.1. Classification (GTDB taxonomy): domain Bacteria; phylum Spirochaetota; class UBA4802; order UBA4802; family UBA5368; genus MVZN01. Next base: position 3,889 of record CAZEAH010000152.1, read on the forward strand.
CGGCCTTGTGATTGCTGCGCCTCACACGTATATCACGCAACAACCGTAGACCGGGCGCCGGATTAGTCAATATTATTTTAATGCTAATGAACCGTGATTTATTATTTTTTCTTATTTATACATTATTTGATTTATTGTTATTTTATATTTTACATTTAACACTATATGTATATATTATAATATAATAAATATATTATCAAATACTGCAAATCATTCGTCTCCGTGTTAGTAGTCAGTCGAACCGCACCCGGAGAACGTGACGCCACCCGAAAGCCGCGGGCGGAACACGGCATTTGAACTTATAAACTTTTTCAGTCAAGTTATTTTATATATACGCGGGCACACTTATCATTCAGCCTTCTCGAGGCGGCGATTGTATCGACGGAAGGCATGAAAGCCGGTGCGCGGACGGCATACGCCCTTCGCGGACTTCAGGGGCGTGGAACATGCGCATACTCATCCACCTCCCGGGCTGGTAAAAAAATCTGGACGGCGCGGGCGGGAATGTGCTAAGTGAAACGAAGGATATCGACGGCGGTTTCCGCCGTACGGGAAACAGGAACGGGGCCGTGAAAACCAAAAGCAAAGGAATGATCGAGGCGGAGATCAGCGAGGCGCTGATCAAGTTCGAAAAGGAATACATGGGACGCGGCCCCATCGAGACGCGCACCTATATCATCGAAGACATGGTGATCGTCCGGATGAAGGGGGTACTCACGCGCGCCGAAACCCAGCTTACCAGAAGCGGTGAAGGCCTCGACCTGATCAAGAAGGTTCGCATCAGGCTCATCGAGGAGGCGCGGGACATGCTCTCGGCGATACTCACGGAAATCACCGGCGGTGCGTGCCGCAGCATGCACACCGATATCAGCACGGTAACCGGCGAACGGGTGATAGTATTCACGATGGAGTGCGATCTCGAAGCCAGAATTAAAAATGCTTGACAGAAGTTAGCGGCCGAACGTACGGTTCGCTTCGTTCAAATCGATTGGAAGATTGCGGGAAGGTCCACTACCCCGCTTGCGGCGGGCGTTCGGCGCGAATGGCGCGGAAATCCCGGCGAAAGCCGTACATGTGCCGTCGCTCGATAAGCCAGTATCGTTTTACTCCCTCGCCATGCGGGAGAAAAGCGGTAGTGGCTTTTTTATTGTCCCGGGACGATTACCGATCGAATAAAGGATCTAACCCGGCGGGGATTGAGCCACATCCCCGGATAACCGGCGGATACAACTGATACGGGAGAATGATAATGAGCACACCTTCACTGCAGGCCGCTCTGGCCCTCCTGGTACTGATATCGATGGCCTGTTCCACGGCCGGCGCGGGAAGCGCGGCACACGGACGGGAAAGCACCCCTGAGGTCCCTCTCATACGCACCGCGGAACGAGACGGGGAATCAGCACGTCCGCTCGTATTCAGGGAAGTCTGGGGATACCTAATGAAGGGAGAGGAGCGGGAACTGAAAGGCACGGAACCGCTCACCGATATCTGTTATTTCGGCGTTCCCATCACCCCCAAAGGCGTCCTGGGGGCCGTTCCCGCACCGCCGGTCCCGCCCGGCGTCCTGCGCTCGCGCGCGCGGATACATATAGTCATTACGGAGCTTTCAAATCCGGCACTCACCCATTTCTGCCTTAACCCGTCCCTGCCCTACAGGAAAAGGCTCGTCGACGACATTATACGCGCGGCGGAGAAATACCACGGGGTGCAGATCGACTTTGAAAGCGTGCCCTCCGACGACGCGAAACATTTCCGGGATTTCCTCGGCGAGCTTAAAAAAGGGCTTCCGGCATCGAAGACGCTGAGCATTGCCGTGCCCGCCCGCAGAAAAGCCGTTGCGGACGCGTACGATTACCGGGCGATAGCCGGCATCGCCGACCGGGTCATCATAATGGCATACGACCAGCACTGGAGCACAAGCCGTCCCGGCCCGGTGGGCTCCGTGGTGTGGCTCAGGGAAATAATCGAGTTCGCGGAGCACCGGGTCCCCAGCGGGAAGATTGTAGTTGGACTGCCGCTGTACGGCCGGGCATGGCAGGACAGAACACTCGCGCGCGCGCTCCGCAACCATCACATCGAAGAACTCATCGACTCGAAAAAGCTGACCCCGGCATACAACCCCGAGATGGGCTGTCATTTCGAATACGAGGAGAAGGTAAAAGTAAGCGTTTTCTACGATGACATAGAGTCGACGCGGAGGAAACTCCGGCTATGCCGCGATAAAAACATCGAGGCCGCCGCCTTCTGGAGGATCGGCCAGGGGGCATCCGGCCTGTGGACGCACATTCAGTCCCCGCACGAACGCGCTTCGTCCGATACGGCTCGACCACACAACGACAGGGAGGAACAATTATGAACTCGATGCGTTTCAGGATAATAAACAACAAGGTGATCCTGTACACCCGGGGGAAGGTCTGCGAAACCGCCGACGAGCTTTTTACGAGCGAGCTTTTCCACGAAATACTCGGCCGCTTCCTCGAGATGCTGCGCGAGAAGCGCTCGCCCCTTCTTGACGCCGCCGGTATAAAAGATTTTCCCGCCGGTGAGGCCGTTCCGCTTCTCGCGGAAACGATGCGCCACCTTGCCAAGCTCCCGGCCCCGGTGGTCCCGAACGTCGTTAAAGGGGCCGAAGTTCTTTTGCGCGACGTTCAGAATTTCAGCAGGCTCATCGAGCAGCTGTACAACTACTGGCGCTCGCACGATCGCTTTATCGTCTGCGACTCCGAGGGCGACATCCTGGACAAGAGACCGTACCGCACCTTCAACGACACCGTCGAACGGATGACGCACCTGGTCCGCGGCGCGTACCGGGACATCGACGAGAATCTCACCTGCACGCACCCCAGGATCTACCGCCAGCTGGCGGCGGGCGCGCAGATCGCGGCCATATCGCTTCCGCGGCCGCTCGAACTGCCGGGCGGACTCTACGATAAGCTTTCGCGCATAAGGGTGATCCGGCAGGTGCTCATCAATCCGCCGCTCATCCTGAACCCGCCCATCAACAAGCGCACCGGACAGTTCATCCGTGTCGAGCGCAATCCCCTGGAGGTGATCGACCCGGTCGACGACGAATGGCTGTGTTATCCGGCGAAGGTGGGGCCGCTCCTGATCCTCATCTACTTCCACGCAAAGTTTTTCGAACTGGGCTTTTCGC
>CAZEAH010000153.1:0-7019 GCA_964510075.1 uncultured Leptospirales bacterium
GTTCTCCGCCGTCCGCGTTTCAAAGTACTGGTAGTGGAAACCCGCCGTGACCGTCGTGGCGATGAGTGTGATATAATAGGCAAGCCCGAGGGCCGAATTGATTCCCGTCTCGTAATAATCGGCCTGTGCGGCTTTTCTCTTTCCAAAAAGGTACATACCCGATACATTCGCAATCACGAAAAGCGAATCGGAAAGCGGAATTGTGGCTCCTATTCCCAGGCCGGGGCCATAGGAGATATGCTTGAATTCTGAGTCCATACTTTCAATCGACAGGTCATAACGCATGTACTTGAAACCGGCGAAAACCTTGAAATACCGGGAGAGCGAATAGTTCAGCGCGCTGTCGGAATCATAGCGGCGATATTTAATATCCACTCCCATTGAATCATTCTCCGCGGTATAATCCCCCATCAGAAGAACACTCGTCAGCTACCACCGTTGGGCGAAATCCACGCCGAGCACCGGGCCGTACAGGGGCGCCGGATCGAAATCCAGCCCGTTTGCAGGCTCAATCTCCCACCACGCATACCAGCTCGACAGGCCCATACTGACGCCCGCGTTTGCCTGAGCGGGAGTAACGATCGTCGCCGCCAGCAGCGCGGCGAGAGCAAGCATACACAATGTCCTTTTCTTCATGCGTCCTCCGCTGGTCTCTCGCCACGGGCGAGTCATCGAACCGGAACCTCTCCCGCGACACCGCCGCCCTTCCCTTCCCCGTATTCTTCTATAGTTTTTTTCAGCCCGTTGACCATATCAACAAGCTGGTTCGAGTCGTACGCCATCTTCACCGCGAAGGCGGTGCTGTTCTGAGAGCGCTCGCTCATGTCGGCCATGCTGCGCACGATCTCCGCGACGGCGGCGCGCTGTTTCACCGTGGCCTCGCCGATCTCCTCCGAACGCGTGCGCAGAAGGAGCGCGCTCTCGTTCACCTGACGGTTCGCCTCCACCTGCCGGCGCTTGAACTCGTCGAGACCCGCTATGGTATCGCCGACCCGGCCGATCCCTGCTATTATTTCCTTGATAACGCCCACGGCGAGCGAGGAGCCCGACAGCCCGCGCGATATCTCCGCCTCGTTGTTGCGAATGAGCTCCTCGATCGACTTTATGCTCGAGGCGGTGCGCTCCGCGAGCTTGGAGATCTCGTCGGCCACAACGGCGAAACCGCGTCCCGCGTCGCCGGCCCGCGCTGCCTCGATCGCCGCGTTAAGCGAAAGCAGGTTGATCTTGTCGGAGATGTCGTTGATGATGCCGATGATTCCCGTCATCTCGCGCGAGCTCTCGTTGACCTTGCGGATGCCCTCCTCCATCGTGCGAAGGTGCTCCTGCCCGCTCTCGGCGCGTCCGGTGATCTCGCGCGTGGCCGCCAGCGAATCGCCTATGGCCGCGTCCAGGCCGTCGATGACGACCGACAGCTCGTCGAGCGCGCCCAGAAGCTCCCGGAGGCTCGAAAGCTGGTCCCCGGCGTTCTCGGCGATACGGTCGATACCGCCGGAGATATCCCCCGCCGTGCCGGTGATGCGCGCGATCGACGAGGCCTGGTCGTGAGCGCCCTCGGAAAACTCGTCGCTCTGGCGCGACATGCTCTCCATTGCCGCAACCACCTTCCGCGAGCTCTCCATGAGGACATGTCGTATGAACACGTTCGTCTCCGCGTTCTTCCGGGACTCGTTTGTGGCGAGCTCCACGCTGCGCTCGAAGACCTTGAGCATGAGCAGCGACAGCAGGTACAGAAAACCGATGGCGAAGAGCGTATTGCTGAAGGAGATCGTAACGAGCTTTTCCGAAAACTGGTGCGGGAGCGAGCGCATAATCATGAAGAGCGCGGTGTTGGTAATCGCCATCACCGCCGAAATGACCGAGAGGAACGCCACATTGCTGAAGACCGCGCACATGACGATGCAGGGAAATATGAAGTATATGTACGACGTGAGCGAGAGCTCGATCTCCATGTAGGGCTGGCGGATGAGCCCCGCGACCACCGCAACGGCGCTGAAGGCGATGAAGACGTTGGCCGCGGCCATATACCGCCCCTTTCGCAGAAGCACCAGTCCCGTGGAGAGCCCTCCGAGCAGTATCATCGTCATGGGAATGGTGACGACAAAATCCTTCCAGCCCGCGAAGAGCATGCTGAACTGCAGAAGAAACGAGAGAAACACGAATGCCGAGAGGAAATACAACAGCAGCCTGGCGCGGGTGCGCTGAAGGTAGTTTTCGTTCTCGTATGACGACAGGAAATAATTCCGGTATTGCGCAAGCATAACGTCCTCCCGGCGGCGGCCGGCGCCATGCGGCGCGGGCCCGGTCTCACACCTAGTTTTTGTCTTTAAGGGCAACCAGTATGATGACGAACGCTACGGCCGACATCACGCCCCCGAATATGAACGGCCAGGCCGTACCCGCGTACGAGTACAACAGACCCGCGATGACGCTGGCGGGAAGAAGCGCCACGCCCACGATGGTGGTGAAGAGCCCCATCACCGTTCCGCGCCTCTCGGCCGGAGCGAGGTCGGCCACCAGCGCCTTCTCTACGCCCTCGGTGAGCGCGTAATACACCCCGTAGAGCGCCCAGAACGCCCAGATCCAGTCTTTCGTTCCGCCGTCGACGAAACCGAAGGCGATGTAAATGCCCGCGTAGAGCGCGTACCCCGCAAGGATAACCGGCGTGCGACCGACACGGTCCGAGAGCCCCCCGAGCGGCGTGGAGAGCGCCGAGGTCACCAGGTTGAACACCATGTACATCAGCAACACCTCGGGGAGGCTCACCCCGGCGTCCATGCTCTTGAGCAGCAGGAACTGGTTGCTGGAGTTGCCCAGAGTGAAGATGAACACCGCCGCGAAGAACACCTTGAGCCGCCGGTCGAGACCCGAAAGTGAAAAGCTGACGGTCGGCCGCGCTCCCGGCGCATTACGTGCGCGCTTCTCGCGGACGAAGAGAAGCATGACCACGCCGATAAACGCCGGAACGAGCGAGATGAGGAACAGCCTGTAAAAGGCGTCGATATCGGTGATGGTCTTCGTGACGGGATCGAGGTAGGCAAGGCTCAGGAAATAACACACGGCCACGCCGACGAGCGCGCCCGAGAAGTCCATGGCGCGGTGGAAGCCGTAGGCCCTGCCCTTTATGGACGGGTCGACCGAGTCGGCGATGAGCGCGTCGCGCGGAGCGGTGCGCACGCCCTTTCCGACGCGGTCGGCGAAGCGCGCGAGCAGGATGAAGCTCCATCCGAGCGAGGCCGCCAGGTACAGCAGTTTAGAGAGGGCGGAAAGCGAATAGCCCGCGAAGGTAAGAGGCTTTCTGCTCTGCAAACGGTCGGAGATATAGCCCGAGTACACTTTAAGAAGGCTCGCCGTGGCCTCGGCTATGCCCTCTATGACGCCGAGCACCGGTCCCACCATGGTCTTCGCCGAGGCCATCACAGCCGACACGAAGGCCTGTACGAGCGGGTAGATCATCTCGGACGAGATATCGGTGAAAAAGGACGTGAGTCCCAGGAGGGTCACGTTGCGGCCTATGGATCTCTTTCCGCTCTGCTGCGCGCTCATTCTGTTTCTCCGGCGGATGCGCGGTGTCCGCCTTGTGGCAGGCTGCGGCAAACCGCGCGGGTGCGTTTGCCGTACCTTAACGGCCACGGGTGCTAAAAAACAAGCAGTTTTTGTCGGCGAGCCCGAGCGGACATCGGCCGCCTCCGTCGGCAGTCCATCATTCCGCTCCGTCACCGCGCGGAGCGCCCCGCCGGAGCACGGAGGCCGGCGCTCCCCCTGCTTCGAGCAAGCGGTCGGACCATCATCCCCGATTTCTCCTTTACTTTCCCCGCAAAACTGCGCACGCTGGAGCGGTTCCACAACAAACCGACAAGGGAGGATTCGACATGAAACGTTTTGTCTTCGTCCTGGCGGCCTCGCTACTGGTGTGCGTTGCGGGCACGGCGGTCGCCGATCACTCATACGACGGCATCCGCGACTGCGCATGTACGAAGGTTTCGCTGAAGAAGGGGCTAAAAGCGGGCGATGTGATTCCCCTGCTCGATCCCTGGTACGGCTACCAGTGCGCCTGGGCCACGTCGACGCTCGCGGCAACGGGAAAACCGCCGGCGGTCCCGAAGGACTCTCCCGACGACGGGCCCGATTTCGAGTACGAACGCGCTTACATGGAATGGAGCTGCATGTACGCCGCCGGGCGGCTTACCGACGGCGATCCCTCGACCTGCTGGGCCGAGGGCGCAAAAGGCGACGGCATCGGCGAAATCGTTATCGCGCGGATCGACACCAGGAAGCCGCTCGAGGTATGGGCGGGCCTGGGCAAATCGGAAAAGCTCTATCGAGAAAACGGCAGGCCCCGGCGGGTGAATGTCATGGTGCTTCAGGCAACGGACTGTGAGGTGAACCAGTACTCCACCGTATTCAGGGAGATCCGCGTGCTTGCGCGCCGCACGGTGGAGCTTCGGGACGTAAACGGCTACCAGGCGCTTCCGCTTCCGGACTTCAAGCCGCAAAAGATCAAAGCCTCCGAGGCCTGCCTGGACCAGGGAAGGACCTTCGTCGCGATCGAAATACTGTCGGCGTATCCGGGAACCAAGTACCGCGACACCTGCGTCTCGGAGATACGCGTGAAGCCGGCGCACTGAACCGCGACGAAAACATACATTGCGCGATGACCGATAACGATCCCGCCGCCTCCGGGGCCCTTCTCGCGGGCCTCAACGCGCGTTACACGCATTCCAATCCCGCGCTCTACGGCATACGCGCTCACTGCCGGAGAGGGAAAACACGCGTTGACATACTCGAAAAGAGCGTCAACGCGCCGCCTGAAACCATCATCGCCGCAATCGGCGCCTTCCGCGCCGGCGTTATCGGTCTTTCCGTATATATCTGGAACGCGCGGTACCTGCGCGCCCTCCTTCCACGCATAAAGGCCGCGGCGCCCCAATGCCGACTGGTGCTTGGCGGGCCGGAGGTTACGCACTCACCCGGCGACTGGCTTTCAATGAGCGAAGTCGACCACGTGGTGGCCGGCCCCGGCGAGGAGGCCTTTCGGAAAATACTCGCGGGTGATGTTCCGGCTCGCGAGCGGCTGATCGTCGGCGCCAATCCCCCTTTTGCGGAGCTCGCCTTTCCCTACGAGGACGCGGACTTCGCGCGCTTCGAAAACCGCTACCTCTATTACGAGTCCTCCCGCGGCTGTCCGTACCGCTGTTCCTACTGCCTCTCGTCGCGCGGGGACGCGCGCCTCGAGGAGCGCGCCCTCGCCGATGTACTGCGCGAGCTCGACGCGCTCGTCGCGCGGGCGCCCGGCACCGTGAAGTTCGTGGACCGCACCTTCAACGCCCGCCCCGCACGCGCGCGAAAGATCTGGCGGCACCTTATCGAATCCGGCGCGCGGCAGCGCTTCCACTTCGAGGTACGCCCCGCCCTTCTCGAAGACGAGGACCTCTCCCTGCTCGCAACGGCGCCGCCGGGGCTCTTCCAGTTCGAAATGGGCGTTCAGTCCACGAACGATGAGACCCTCCGCGCGGTCGGCCGCGCCTCCGACTGGCCGGCCGCGCGAGAGGCCGTCGCGCGCCTCGCGGCGAACGGCGCGATACGCACTCACCTGGACCTCATCGCGGGCCTGCCGTACGACACCCTCGATACCATCGCGGTCTCTTTTGACCGGGTATACGCGCTCAGGCCCGCACATCTCCAACTCGGCGTCTTAAAAGTGCTTCCCGGAACCGAAATGCGCGAAAGGGCAGCGGAATACGGTCTTTCGTACAACCCCGGCCCTCCCTATGAACTTCGCGAAAACCGATGGCTTTCGGCCGGGGACCTTGCCTTTCTCCGCGACATCGCGGCGCTTGTCGACTCCCTGTACAATACCGGGCGCTTCCGTGCATGGCTCGACGCGCACGAGGCGCTTCACGACGGGGCCTTCGCCATGTTCCGCGCGCTCGCGCGGCACTGGCGCGCGCTCGGGCTCGTTCCGCGCCGGAAGGACCCGGACGCGGTCGCGAGGGCCCTGGCCGCCTTTTCGGCCGGCACGCTCATACAGCCCTGACCGCGGCGAATATTCTTGTTGACAGATGTCCCGCCCCCGCGTCGATATTTTAGCGAAACTGAACATTACATTAGTAACGCTAAACCATCGAGGATTCCCATGCCCAAACGCGGCGACATCAACAAGATACTCATCATCGGCTCCGGGCCCATCGTGATAGGCCAGGCCTGCGAGTTCGATTATTCCGGCACCCAGGCCTGCAAGGCGCTCCGTTCGCTGGGATACACAATCGTTCTGGTCAACTCCAACCCGGCCACAATCATGACCGACCCGGGCATGGCCGACGTCACCTACATAGAGCCGCTGAACGCCGAGATGATGGAGATGATCATCGAGAAGGAGCGGCCCGACGCGCTCCTGCCCAACCTCGGCGGCCAGACGGGGCTTAACCTTTCGGCCGAGCTCCACAAAAAGGGCGTCCTCGAAAAATACGGCGTGAGGATCATCGGCGTCCAGGCCGACGCGATCGAGCGCGGCGAGGACCGCATCGCCTTTAAGGAAACCATGAACAGGCTGGGTATCCCCATGCCCAGAAGCGAGCCGGCGTACAGCGTTCAGGAGGCCGAGCAGATCGCGGAGCGGATCGGCTTTCCGCTGGTCATCCGGCCCGCCTACACCATGGGAGGCACCGGCGGCGGGCTGGTCTACAACCTGGAAGAGCTCCGCGTGATCGTATCGAGGGGGCTCTCCGCGAGCCTGGTCGGCCAGGTGCTGGTGGAGGAGTCGGTGCTCGGCTGGGAGGAGCTCGAGCTCGAGGTGGTGCGCGACTCGAAGGGAAAGATGATAACCGTATGCTTTATCGAGAACGTCGACGCGATGGGTGTCCACACCGGCGACTCGTTCTGCGTGGCGCCCATGCTCACCATAAGCCCGGAGCTGCAGAAGCGTTTACAGGACTACTCCTACGCGATAGTCGAATCGATAGAGGTGATCGGCGGGACAAACGTGCAGTTCGCGCACGACCCGGCGACAGGGCGCGTGGTGG
>CAZEAH010000154.1:0-6965 GCA_964510075.1 uncultured Leptospirales bacterium
CGCCGACTACAACAGGGACGGCGACGATATGGAGATCGAGTCGATCGAAATGTTCAGGGCGATCGCGAGGGCGATGGGGAAGTAAGCGGAAATCATTAACGTACAATCCACTGCCGTCCATTCGCCTTGATGCGGAACCCGTGATATGCTCACTGCGCGATTGAAGCCGGTTTAAGCGCCGGCTTCAATTATTACGGTACGGTTGTTACCTGACTGAATGTCATTGAGAGCCCCGGCCGCATCGGCGCGTGGGCCGCTCACGCACATCCGTGTGCTCCGCGGCACTCGGCCGTCCTGGCCGGCGCAATCTCTTCTATACGAAGCTCCATGAATCAACGTGGTGCCTTTTGAGATCGCCACGTCGGCCCGCGGCCTCCTCGCGATGACACTTGCCAGTTATGGACCAACTCTAATTTGCACGATTATGAGCGCAGGGTGTGAGTATTTTGTTTGTATACAGTGCGAAGCTGAAAGAGTGCGGTTGATGTATTCCCTTTTCAGAACCGGTATCCGATGTTCACGTGCAGGATTATCTCATCCTTCCCGACGCCCCTGGCGACCGTGAACTCGAGGGGTCCGATAACGCTGAGCGCCCCGAGGCCCAGGCCGTAACCGACGAGAAGATCGTCGGTGTTTTCCAGGTTCTTTCGCCGCTCGGTCATCTTTCCGGCGTTGGCCTTGAGCGATACGAAGATCTCCCTCCACGGCTCGAACTGCAGCGTTCCGTAGGCCACGGCCATGTGTTTTCCCGAAACTTCCATGTAATGCAGGCCCAGGAACGGATAGACGCCGCGCGTGTAGGAATAAACGCTCCCCATGTAGAACAGGTGCGGGGCGTACACAGTGTCGCCCTCTATGGTCCCCCCGAAACCGCCCAGCTGAAGGGTGATCCGTCTGTGCAGCGGGAGCGCTGCCGAAGCCTGAAACGAGTATTTATACACCGGATCGTACAGCGACCTCTCCCCGGCGCCCGAACCCAGGCCGATCCGCATGGCCTCCGTGTACAGGAACACGCCGCTCCGGGTGAAAACCACGCGGTCCAGCGTGTCGAGCATCATGAAGGCGTAATAGTTCAGGAAGTTCATGGAACCGTCCTCCCAGTCCGCCGGCGCGATCTTCTTTTTAATGGAAATGTACTGCTTCTGAACCGCCCCGCCGAGGGCGAAGGGATTGGAGAATGTCGTGAAGAGCAAAAAGTCCCCGCCGTAGGTGCGGTAGTCCAGATCGGCGATGAGTTCGTCGTTCTGATAGATGAATACGTCGAACTTGCTGTACCATACAATGACGCCGGTGCCTATGCCGGGGCGCAGTCCGGTCTGGATGAAATACGACGTTTCCACCATCGGGCTTTCGCTCAGGTTGAGGTCGATCGATAGTTTCGATCCCTCCCCGGCGATGTTCCGGAAGGTCGTGTTGAGGAGCAGCGCCGCGTTCTGGTCGCTGTCGTAGTGAAGGCCGAGCCTGAACCAGTCGGTGGTGGACTCTTTTACCCGTAACACCAGGATGTCGCCGGGAGGGTCGGGCTCCAGACGGTAGTCCACGCGCTCGAAGAACATGGTCCCGTAAACGCGACTGATCGCGCTCTCTATCTCCTCGTGGCTCAGCATGCTCGGAGTTTTCAGGCCGAGCGCCCCGCGCACAAGGCTCCTCGAGACCCGGTTCAGCCCGCGTATTTTGATTCCGGTGATCAGGCGTTTGTCCGTACGCTGCGAGAGCGGAACCGTCTCGGCCGGGGCTCTCGCGGGGACGTCGCGCAGGAGGGCGAGTATCTCCGGGAGTTTTTTACGGGCCGCCTCCTCGCCGCGGCGTATCAGCTCGCGCGGGTCGTCGAAGCTCGAGGCGGTGAATCCGGCCACATCGGGGGTGATGAGCGCGTCGCAGAGGGAACGCTCGCGTTCGTTCGACAGCTCGCCGAGAAAATAGACCGACTGCTCCATGATTTTTGCCAGCGAGTCGAGTTCATCCTTTCTGTACAGCGGCGCCTGCACATCGACGCCTATTACGATATCGACGCCGCGCGCCCGCGCGACCGACACCGGAAAGTTGAGGACGATCCCGCCGTCCGAATACAGACGGCCGTCAATCTCGACCGGAGTGAAGATCGACGGTATCGCCATGCTCGCGCGCAGCACGTCCGGCAGGAAGCCTCCGTCGAACACCCTGGGTTTTCCGGTCTCAATGTCCGTCGCCACGCAGGCGAACGGAATCGGGAAATGGCTGAAGTCGCGCACCCTGTGAACGGGCAGGGTGAGGCGGGAAAGCTCCATGGAGAGTTTCTGTCCGGAAATGAATCCGGAAGGCAGCGATATCCTCCCGTTTCGGAGCGGGAAAGAGAACGCGTAGCGGCCGTCGCCGAGCTTCTCCTGCAGGGACATGTCGCGGTGCGACACGGCGTCCGCCAGGATGTCGTTCCAGTCCATGGTGAGGGCGAGCTTTTCGAGGGTCGCCGCGTCGTAGCCGATGGCGTACATCGCTCCGACGATGCTTCCCATGCTGGTTCCGGCGATGTAATCGACGCGGATGCCGGCCTCCTCGAGGACTTTTATAACGCCTACATGGGCTATGCCTTTGGCTCCGCCGCCGCTCAGCACCAGGCCGACTTTCGGCCGCCGGTCGGTGCCGGGGGCTTCGGCCGGCGCGGCGAGGGCCAATGCGCGGAGCGCGAGCAGCAGCGCGCAGGTATATCGTATCACTCTGTGCATGGAAGCGGTCCTGGCGTCCGTAGTATCGATGCCGGGGGGAATGAAGTCAAGCCAATAGGACGGTGCGGATGGGTGAGCGGTCCCCAAAACCGCCGGGGCCCGGTGTGCCGTTCTTCCAGGGCCCCGGAATGGAGCAATGTCATTATAATTCGGGATCGCCGGACAACAGTGTGAGGATTTCTTCCGCGGCTTTTTTGCCGGAAAGAAGCATTCCCCCGAACACCGGTCCCATGCGGTAGCCGCCGAATACCCCGTTTGCCGCCATGCCGCTCACAAACAGACCCGGAAACGCCTCACGGGTGTTCTGGACCGTGTTGAGCTCGCCGAGATCCGCGTCCATTGATTTTTCGCCCACGATGGCGCCGGTCGGGGTATTCAGCCGTACGCCCATTTTCCGGACCAGAGCGGCTGTGACGGTTGACGGATGTCCGGTCGCGTCGAGTACGAACCGGGAACGTACGGTGAGCGGATCGATATGCAGGCCGGTCATTTCAGTCGTCGCCCAGTTGATGACGAGCCCCGACACCCTGTTGTTTTTGAAAACGATATCCTCCATGCTGATGAGATTGAAGATCCGCAGGCCCGCCCGCACGGCTTTGTGAATGAGGGTGGCGGTAACGTCGATGGAATCCAGGCAATAGTAGCCCGGTTCATATTCCCTGCCGGCGAGATCGAATTCGTCCAGGATGGATTTTCCCTCTTCCTGCACCACGATTTCATTGAACATCATGCCGCCACCCCAGATGCCGCCGCCGATAGAGAGCTTCTTTTCGAACAGGGCGACCTTTCTGCCCGCCCGCGCAAGATAATAGCCCGCCACAAGACCGGACGGGCCTCCTCCGACAATGGCGACATCCAGACTGAGCGCATCTCTGAGCTTGGTTGCGTACGAGTCGATAATCGCTTTGCTGATAATGGTTTCGTCGAGCATCTCTTCCTCCAAAAAGTTGTTACTGGAGGCGGCGTTAACCCGAGAGCCCGTTGCCGATGCGCCGGAATGAAGGCGGGAATGAGTGAGCGACGAACGGTGCTGCGAATTTTTTCCCTACGCTGGCATTACCCAGATCAGGTTCAACGGGTATAATCTCAGGCCGTCAGGCCACCCCAGATTTCCGGCGAATGTACCGGACGTCGCGCTCGATGTCAAGCAATAGATGCAGAAGGGCCGGCGTGCAAATAGTGGGATGTCCTCCGGAGTATTTCGGGCGGCCGATCCGACGGAACCGCACGGACGATGCATGATACTGGATTTCCCCCGCTCACGCCAACTCGCCCAGACCGAGATATTCCAGCCGCGCGCGTGTCGGCAGGCCGCTTCCGATGTCCCATTCCATGCAAGCGTAATAGTCGTCGAGCAAGCGGTCGAGATCTACGGTTTCGCCCGCGCTCGGGCCGGAGGGAACCGGCTCGCTCAGAATGCGCTTCGGCAGGGTGTCGTCCTTCCGGCTGAAGCCCAGGCGGGCGTTGTACATGCGTTCCAGGTTTATGATGCGCTCGGCGGCGAGCTTGAGGCCGTCGATGTCCATCTCGATACCCGTAATCTGGCTGAACCCTCTGGCCTGGTCGCCCATGCCGAAGCCGCCGCGCAGGGTGGAGCACATTCCCAGCGAGTCCACCGCGCACATGGAAAGCTGGTTCTCCTTCTGCAGTGCGCCCTTGCCCTCGTACGAGAGGCGCGTGCCGCCGGCGATCTCCGGGCCCATGGTGGTCGCGAACATGTGGTGCGCGCCCTTGGGAGAGGTGGCGTAGGTGAGGGCCATGCCCCGGCAGCCGCGGGGATCGTAGGCGGCCATCACCTGTCCCTTCGAGTGCATGGCGAGTTCCGGCGCGCCGAAGCGTTCGGAGGCGTACCTTATTCCTTCTGCCAGTATGTCGCCTATGCCTTTGCGCTCCGCAATCAGACGCAGAACGGCCACCAGCGCGGCGCCGTTGCCGAAGCGCACTTCGATACCGCCCGTGTCCTCGGGTGTCAAAATGCCTTTCTCGAAGCATTCCATGGTCAGCGACACGCAACCTCCTGCGTTCATGGTGTCGAAGCCGTACTCGTCGCAGACCAGCGTGGCCTCGACGAGCGAGGCCCAGTCCGAAACGCCGCAGTTTGCTCCCAGGAGCGAGATGGTCTCGAACTCCGGTCCCTCCAAAAGCATGGGCATGCCGTCCGCGGCCTTAACGTAACTCCTTTTGCCGCAGGCCACCGGGCAGGCAAAACACGAGGCGTCGCCGACGACGATGTCTTCGCGCATCCTCGGGCCCTCCAGCCGGTGGCCCTCCTCGAAGTGCGTTTCGCTGAAGTTCCTGGTGCAGAGGATCCCGTTATCGTTTATGGTTTTGAGGAATTCGACCGTGCCGTAATTGCGCCGGTCTATTATCTTGGGATGGATTTTAAGGCCCGCCGACAGGCTTTCCGTCAGATCCATCACCCCCGCCGCGTCGTGAAGACGCACAATCCCGGTGCCCCGCAGGGCTATCGCCTTGAGGTTCTTGCTTCCCATTACCGCGCCGCAGCCTCCTCGCCCGAACTCCCGGTAATGGCCCGCGGTGATGCAGGCCATTTTGTTGAGCATTTCCCCCGCGGGCCCGATGCACGCGATCTGGACGAGCTCGTCGCCGCCCAGCTCCTCGCGGAGGCGCTTCTCCGTTTCCGGCACGGTTCTGCCCCACAGTCCCGTCGCCGGTCTCAATTCGATCTCGTCATCGTCTATCCACAGGTAGACCGGCGCGTCCGATTTTCCCTCTATTATAAGGCCCGTACGGCCGGTAAACCGGAGCTCGGGCCCCCAGTGTCCGCCGCACAGCGAATATGAATAGCTCATGCTGAGCGGCGACTTGAACGTCAGGTTCACCTTGTTGCCGGCGGGAAGGGGCGTTCCGATGAACGGCCCGTTCATGAAGATGAGCTTGTTGTCGGGGCCGAGCGGATCGACGCCGGGCCCCACCTCGTTGTAGAGGTACCACGCCCCCAGGCCCCGGCCGCCGATAAAGCGCCGCACGGCGTCGAGCGGAAGCTCCTCGCGCGTCACGGTTCCGGAAGAAAGGTTCACGCGCACCACGTCGCCGAAGAATGCCCGAAGGCTGTCGTTGTTATTCATTGCATTCACCTCTCTGTGCGAGCCGGCGGACGAGGGCCGATCGGTACGGACGCTCGGCTTTGCCGCGCTCGAGATACTGGACTGCCTTCTCCGGGCAATGGCGCACGCATTGAGGATTCCCGCCGCAGAGGTCGCAGATGAGCACGTACTTTTCCTCCGGATGCATGCGGACGGCCCCGTGCGGGCAGGCCTTTATGCACCGCCTGCAGCCGGTGCACTTTTCGACGTCGACTATAACGGCGCCGGTGGTCCCGTCCTTCGAAAGCGCGCCGAATTTGCACGAGGCGATGCACGGCGCGTCGACGCACTGGTGACAGATGATTCCGTTGTCGATCTGGTTGACGTGGTCGCGAATGATCGTGATGCGCGAGAGCGACGGCCCGGCCGCGCCGAAATGGTGTACGCTGCACCACTGTTCGCAGATCCTGCACCCTATACACTTCATGGCCTCGAAGACCAGAACCCTCTCTTTCATTTCGTCCTCCCGTCGATCGGTCGAGGCCGTGTCAGTCCGCGCGGCCTCCGTAAAATGTAGCATCTTCTCAGGCCTTAGCATGAAAAATGCGCCGGCTCACTCAGCCAAACGGGCTTACAAGCCGCCCTTCGGCGTCGAATTCCGCATCGAATGGGCCGCGCGGGTTTGCGTATTCGCCGGAGATGCCGTCAAGCACCGCCTTCGAAACCGCGACCGTTTCCATATTGAGCGTATTCCGAATCCACACCAGCCTGAGCTCCTCGGGTGAACCGGTCCCCGACATTTTAAGCGCCGTCTCCACGGCCTCCCGGTCGGTCTCGAAGGTCATGGGGATCTTGCACGTGTCCGTCCGGTACGCCGTCTGCGAGTTGATATACAGCCGCGCGAAATCGATTTTTTCCACCAGCCGTCTGGTGGTGAAATCGGCGAGGCCGATTCCCTGGGCGTTCCCCTTGGTCTCTTCCGTGAGGTCGCGCACGAAGATGCGTCCCACGCGCACGGGCGAGCCCTCCTTTCGCCCCGTTACCGCGGCGTCCATGCCGGTGCCGCTGATCTCCTTTCCCATCTCGTCGACGATGAGAAGGTCGATGTCGTCCGATGGGAGCCGCCCCATGAGCGAGCGGGCCTCGTTCAGAAGCTCCGGCTCGCGCGCGAGGAACTCGCCCGGCATCAGCGCCTCGACGCGCGCAACCTCCTCGC